>CABQCC010000041.1 GCA_902462495.1 uncultured Eubacterium sp.
ATTGAATAGCCCGGTGTGGTAAATGCTTCACCGGGTCCTCCGAATGCTCTCGAAGTTATCCCATTCAGATACGCCCATAGGACCGTTCCAAATTACTGTGCCTGCACCCTTGATAGCGTCAACAAAAACTTCCATTGACTTAGGACCGATATCAAGACCCATCCATCCGTCAGGAATTTCATCGGAGCTTACGATTTTAGCTTCTGTATCTGCGGCATATTCCTTACCAACCTTGTTATCAACAGGGATAAGGAACTTAACGCCCTTTGCCTCTGCATCAGCCATCATTTGACCTGCCTTTTCAACCCAGTCAGCCTCAAGAAGTGAGTCGCCGATTGAGTGACCGAGGTACTTCATAAATGTGTAAGCCATACCACCGCCGATGATGATAGTATCGCACTTGTCGATAAGGTTTGAAATTACGCCAATCTTATCAGAAACCTTTGCACCGCCGAGGATTGCAACGAGAGGTCTCTTTGGATTTGCAAGAGCGCCGCCCATAAATTTGATTTCCTTTTGGATGAGGAAACCGCAAACAGCAGGAAGATAAGCCGCAACGCCTGTTGTTGAGCAATGTGCTCTGTGAGCTGTACCGAATGCATCGTTAACAAAGATGTCTGCAAGAGAAGCAAGTTCCTTTGAGAAGTTCTCTTCGTTCTTTGTTTCTTCTTTTCTGTATCTTACATTTTCAAGAAGCATAACTTCGCCGTCTTTAAGTTCAGCGGCAAGCTTCTTTGCGTTTTCGCCTACAACCTCAGGGTCTTCTGCGAGTTTAACCTCTGTGCCGAGATACTCGGAGAGCTTCTTTGCAACAGGAGCGAGGCTGAACTCAGGCTTGTATTCTCCCTTTGGTCTGCCAAGGTGTGAGCAAAGGATAACCTTTGCACCGTGCTCCATCAAATACTTGATTGTCGGCAAAGCTGCCACAATTCTCTTATCATTTGTGATTTCGCCGTCCATAAGAGGAACATTGAAGTCACAGCGGGCAAGAACTCTTTTGCCCTTTACATCAATATCTTCAATAGTCTTTTTGTTAAGTGCTTCCATAATAAATCTCCTTTATGAATTTTTAACAATAACATTATACAGTATCTTAATTGATAAATCAATAAAAAATGTTAATTATTTAACAAATTCTGTTGTAACCTTTACAATGTTTTCTGCCGAAAGACCAAACTGCTTGAGAAGATCTTTTGCAGGGCCTGAATGACCGAATTCGTCATTAACACCGATACGCTTTACAGGAGTCGGACATTTTTCTGAAAGGCAAGCACATACGGCTTCGCCCAAACCGCCGATAATGTTGTGCTCCTCAACTGTTACAACCTTGCCTGTTTTCTTTGCAGAAGCAACGACGAGTTCGTCATCAAGAGGCTTGATTGTGGCAATGTTGATGATTTCCGCATCAATGCCGTTTTCTGCAAGAATCTTGCCTGCTTCGATAGCCTCGGCAACCATAAGACCGTTTGCAATGATTGTTACATCCTTGCCCTCTTTAACAATCTCGCCCTTGCCGATTTCAAACTTATAGCTGTCATCGTGGAACACAGGAACGGCAAGTCTGCCGAATCTCAAATATACAGGGCCTTCGTATTCATAAGCAGCCTTAACAGCCTGCTTTGCTTCAACATCATCAGCCGGACAAATAACAACCATACCCGGAATAGAACGCATAAGTGCAAAATCCTCGCAACATTGATGGCTTGCGCCGTCCTCACCAACAGAGATGCCTGCGTGAGTTGCACCGATTTTTACATTAAGATGCGGATAGCCGATTGAGTTGCGAACCTGCTCAAAAGCTCTTCCTGCTGCGAACATAGCAAATGATGAAGCAAAAGGAACAAGCCCCATAGTGCTCATACCTGCTGCGGCACAAATCATATTTGCTTCTGCGATACCGCAGTTGAAGTGTCTGTCAGGGTATTCCTTTTTGAAAATGCCTGTTTTTGTAGCAGCCGCAAGGTCGGCGTCAAGAACAACAAGCTTGTCTGCTCCGCCTGCTGCAAGCTCTTTAAGTGCGTTACCGTAGCTGTCACGGGTAGCAATACATTTTACTTCGCTCATACTTACGCCTCCAATTCTGCCAACTTGGCATTCAATTCTGCCATTGCGATGTTATATTCTTCTTCGTTTGGAGCTTTGCCGTGCCAACCGACTTGATTTTCCATATAAGAAACGCCCTTGCCCTTAACGGTTTTCATAATGATTGCAAAAGGCTTGTTTGACTTGTGGAAAGCGTCAAATGCTTTTTCAAGCTCATCAAAATCGTTGCCGTCAACAGTAATAACTTCAAAGCCGAAAGCCTTAACCTTTTCGTCAATAGGCTCAGCTGACATAACCTCACTGCAAGGGCCGTCAATCTGAAGTCCGTTGCAGTCAATGATGATGCAGAGATTGTCAAGTTTATACTGATGAGCAAACATCATAGCTTCCCAAACCTGACCTTCTTCGATTTCGCCGTCGCCAAGAACGGAATAAACATTGACATCCTTGCCAAGATACTTTGCACCCTTTGCCATACCGACAGCAACGCTGATACCCTGACCGAGAGAGCCTGTGCTCATATCAATACCCGGAACAGTGTTCATATTCGGGTGACCCTGAAGATATGAATCAATATGACGGAGAGTCTTTAAATCCTCAACAGGGAAAAATCCCTTGTATGCAAGTGCGGCATACAAACCCGGTGCACAGTGACCCTTTGAAAGAACGAGTCTGTCTCTGTCGTCCCACTTAGGTTCGGCAGGATTAACTCTCATTTCTTTATCATAAAGATACGCAAAAACATCTGCCGCAGAAAGTGAACCGCCCGGATGTCCTGCTTTTGCATTGTAAGTGCCCTCGATTATGCCCATACGGATTTTTGTGGCATAAATCTCAAGCTCTTTTTTACATAATGAATCCATAAAAAAAGCTCCTTTGCTGATTTTCTGATTTTATTTTCCCTTTTATTGTAACAAATAATTGTTAAATGTGCAAGAGAAAAGCAACGGATGGTAACTATATTGTAATTTTTTATATACTAATGTTTATTTTATACAAATATCATATTGATTTATACTCCGAATATGTGTATAATTAACATTAACGACACAAATAAAAGGAGAAAATATGGAACAATTAACCGAAGCAAAAGAAAAAAGACTCTCCGAGAAAACATTAAAAATACTAAATAAATTCATAATGTTTTTGCCTTTTTTATCATTGTTTATGATGAAGTGGAAAACAGACTCCGATACATACTGGATTATCAAAACAGGCGAATACATCAGTAAAAACGGAATTCCCACAAAAGATTTCCTCACTTTCCACACCGATATGGACCTTGTTGTTCAGCAATGGCTGTCGGATGTAATATACTATAAGCTGTACAGCCTTATGGGTTTTGTAGGGCCTATGTTGCTTGTTTTGGCAATGTATGTTGTTTTCTTGATACTGTTCAGAAAGCTATGCCTTGAAATATCCGATAAGCCGATTGTGGCAAGCATTGCAACCTTTATTGCAGGAATATCAATGACTCAATTTATGGTTACAAGACCGCAAATCTTTACATATTCAATCATAATCATTGAACTCATTTGCCTTGAAAGATTTATAAAAGACGGCAAATACAAGCATTTGTTTGTGTTACCTGTTTTATCCGTTTTGGTTGTCAATCTCCACGCATCAATGTGGACAATGCTTTTTATAGTGATGTTGCCGTACATTGCAAACGCACTTCCTATAAAAATAAACGGCAAATCAACTGCGTGTTGCAAGCTTATGCCACTAATCATAACAGCAGTTGTGATGGCGGTATTCGGACTTATCACACCGTACGGAATCAAAGGATTGACTTTCCTTTTCACAACCTCAATCGGTGACAAAGTTAACAACTCCATTTGCGAACTCAAGCCGTTGACATTCTCGCTCGACATATCCGTTATATCCCAATGGACTGAATTGCTTGCAATTCTCGGCATTTATATTTTCCACAAAAAAGGCAAAACGAACATAAGATACGCCCTGCTCACAGTAGGCACAGCCTTTATGATGCTTATGTACATCAAGCTTATACCGTATTTCATCATTTGCGCCGTTCCGTCAACTCTTAAATATATTGACAACGTCGACTTCCGTGGCGCTTTTGAAAAAATGGTGAAGAAAGACCAAGAAGCAAAGAAAAAGACAAACAAGAAAGAATCAAAGGGTCTTATCAAAATAACCGTTGCACTCATATTTGTCTTTTCGATAATAATCGTCGGCACTTTGGCAAGCGGTGTATATAACGAAGCTTCAAACTACATAAAATATGACGGCGGAAGCAAGACAACTCAGCGTATGGACGCCGCAATAACCGCTATGCAGAACGATATTGACGAGAACAATGTCACAGATTTGAAATTGTTTAACGGTTTCAACGCCGGCGGTTATCTTGAATTCAAGGGCTACACAACATACATTGATGCCCGTGCAGATTCTTTTGTTGAAGAAGCCAATCACGATTTTGATTATTTGACAGAATATTTTAATATTTCCGACGGCAAAAAGAATTACAAAAAGGTATTTGACAAGTATGATTTCAACTACGCTTTTATTGAAAAAAGTTCTGAAAAGCCGTTGTATGTCAATCTCAAAAACGACAAAGATTACGAGCTGATATTCAAAAACAAGGAATATGCAGTGTTCAAAAAAATAAATCAGAATTAGGAAACAAACAATGAAAACAGCAGTAATTATTCCATGCTACAACGAAGCAAAAACAATTGAAAGAGTGGTAAATGATTTTCGTGAGAATTTGCCGCACGCCGATATATATGTCTATGACAACAATTCAACCGACGGCACATACGAAATTGCCAAAAAAGCAGGTGCAATAGTCAAAAAAGAAGTTCGCCAAGGCAAGGGAAATGTTGTGCGCTCAATGTTCAGAGATATTGAGGCGGATTGCTATATTATGGCGGACGGCGACAACACCTACCCTGCATCGTTTGCACCCGTTCTTGAAAAAGAAGTTCTCGAGGGCAGAGCAGATATGGCTGTAGGTGACCGACTGAGTTCAACATATTTTGAAATGAACAAGCGCCGTTTCCACAACTTCGGAAATGTGCTTGTCAAGGATATGATAAACTTCCTTTTCCACTCAAAAATCAACGATGTAATGAGCGGAGCAAGAGCGTTCAGCCGTGACTTTGCAAAATCATTTCCTGTTCTGTGCAAGGGTTTTGAAATTGAAACGGAAATGACAATTTTCGCCCTTGACAACAATTTCAAAATCGTTGAAATTCCAATTGATTACCAAGACCGTGAGGAGGGCAGCGAAAGCAAGCTCAACACATATTCAGACGGTTTCAAGGTGCTGAAAACAATCGGTATGCTGTTCAGAGATACAAAGCCGCTCACATTTTTCTCAATCATTTCCGCAATCCTTATGGCGGTTGCAATCGCTTTCTTCATTCCTGTTTTTGTGGAATATATCAAAACAGGATTAGTACCGAGAATTCCGACTTTCCTTGCGTCCGTTACTTTCGGCATCGTGTCGGGAATGAATTTCTTTGCCGGAATTGTGCTGTCGGTTCTTCGCAAACAACACAGGCAGGTATTCGAAACAAATCTCAACATAATCAGAATGCTTGACAAAAACGATAAATAAAACTCCAAATAAAAAGTCAGTCCTTAAAAAATTCAAAAGGGCTGACTTTTTTATTTATGCATTGAGTTTTTGCTTTTTGTCGTTATGTTTTTTGTAGATAATTGCACAAGCACCCGAAACAACGGCTGTCAAAACAAATATAGTCGCAGCGGATTTTATGTTGTTGTTCATCAATTCGTTGCCACAAATTGTTGAGGTAATTATTGATGGGATTCGTGCAATTGTTGTTATTGCAAAAAACCTGAACAAATTAATATCGGTTGCCGAAACGATATATGTAAAAATGTCTTTTGGCGTGCCCGGAATGAGATAGAATATCCACAAAAAGAGATTTTGATTATCTGTATCACTCAAAACCTTTAGCTGTTTTATTTGCTCCTCGTTTACAAACGCTCCGATGAACGCCTGTCCAAATGCTTTTGAAAGAAAGACAATTACAAGAGAGCCTAAAAATGTACCGATTGAGCAATAAAGAAGTCCTCCCCAAGTGCCGAAAGCATAACCCGACGCAATTTCCAACGGCTCGGCAGGTATGATTTTAATCACCGTTTGAAATGCACGAATAAAGATAAACACAACCGCACTAAAGTTCTTGTATTGTGACAGCCATGCGTCAAAACTTTTTGTATCGGATACAAATTCGGTCAGTTGTTTGCCAACGGTGAAATACACCGCCAAAAACAAGGCAACAAGAAAAGCAAATGCCACACCGTAAATTATACAAACATTTTTCGGAGGAACTTTGAAGTATTTTTTAAGCAGTTTCATCATAATACCTCCTCGGTTCCAAGATTGGCATACGATTATAATAATGCCAATATCCGTCTAACACGCCCTTATATCCGCTTTTCCACGGTTTGTACTTGCCGTTGAAATGGATAATATCCGTATGTTCATTTGCATATTCCGTTGCTTTTTCAAGAGGCATTTTCTTCAAAAGCCGTGCAAAGCAACGCTCGTCAAGATTGATGACATATTCATCATAAAGACCGATTAAACCGTCATACATAATATTGATTACATCTTGGTCGGCAAGGAACAAAATTGACTTTTTCTTTTTGATAATATCAAACACCCTGTCTGCCGAAAAAATCTTTCGCATAAGTTCAAGATTAAATAGCATTATGCCTGCGTTGACATATCTTTTTGATTTTTTGATACCAAGTCTTTTTCTGTTCCACGAATCCATAGCACCGTCAAAATGCTTTGCAGCAATCAAAACATTACCGTTGAAATCGGATTTATAAAAATCATCAAGACGATTGATAACAACGGTGTCGGGGTCAATATACAAAATTCGGTCAATGTCGTTTGGCAAAAGCTCACTTGCAAAAATCCTATAATATGTTTCCTTAGAAATTCGCTTGCAAGTCGGAGCAGAATCAAACAAAGAATTGTCAACCTTTATAGGATAAAAACATATGTTTGTATTTTTTGTCACCGAATTAATTTCCCTAAAATCCGCAATGGTAAGCGATGAATGAACGATATACAAATCAATCCTTGTTTCCTCGTTTGAGCAAGCAATTGATTTAAGCATTGTGCACAACGGCAAAACATATCCGCTGTTTAGAGTTACCAACATATTCATATCCACATCTCCTTAATTCACAAATAAATAAGAATAAAGCCACCGAAATCGGTTGAAAAGGTATAACCTTTTATGTTCTAAAGTTTAACATTACTTTTTTCATATTGTGTTAAAGAAAAGGAAAGAACTGATAAAGATTCTTACAAAAGAATAAACAATTTCACCTTTTCTCTAATATTAAGGATACGACACGGAAATTAATTTTTGGTGACAAGTTCAATTACAATAATGTAATAAAATCTCTTTAAATGCACAAAATCCCCGGATTACTCCGGGGATTTCAATTAATCAATATTTTCGATTAGGAATTAGTCCTTAAGTGCAGCCTTTACAGATGCAAGTTCGTCTGCAAGTTCCTTAGGAAGCTTGTCGCCAAACTTAGCGTAAAGTTCTTCAACACCCTTGAATTCTTCTTCCCAAGCGTTCTTGTCAACATCAAGGATTTTGTCAAGGTCTTCTTCAGTCATATCAAGACCATCAAGGTTGATGTCCTTTGCATATGGAAGATAACCGATAGCTGTTTCCTGAGCGTCAACCTTGCCTTCGCAACGGTCGATAATCCAGTCAAGAACTCTGAGGTTATCACCGAATCCAGGCCACAAGAAGTTGCCGTCTTCGTCCTTACGGAACCAGTTAACATTGAAGATTTTTGGAGCCTTGTCCTCGTCGAGAGTTTCGCCGATTTCAATCCAGTGCTTCCAATAGTCACCCATATTGTAACCACAGAATGGGAGCATAGCCATAGGGTCACGACGAACTACACCAACTGCACCTGTTGCAGCAGCAGTTGTTTCTGAGCCCATGATTGAACCTACGAATACACCGTTGTTCCAGCTCTTTGACTGATATACAAGCGGAGTGAGCTTCTCACGACGACCGCCGAATACAAATGCAGAAATCGGAACACCGTTTGGATTGTCGAATTCTGATGAAAGGCAAGGGCAGTTTGCTGTAGGAGCAGTAAATCTTGAGTTTGGATGAGCGCCCTTTTCTGTTGATGTTTGACCGTTCCAAGGATTGCCCTTCCAGTCAATAGCATTTGCAGGAGGATTCTTGTCAAGACCTTCCCACCAAACAGTGTTGTTGTCAAGGTTGTGAGCAACATTTGTGAAGATTGTGTCCTTCTTTGTTGACTCAAGAGCGTTAAAGTTAGACTTTTCGTTTGTACCAGGAGCAACACCGAAGAAGCCGTTTTCAGGGTTGATAGCATAAAGTCTTCCGTCCGGACCCTTCTTGATCCAAGCGATGTCGTCGCCTACTGTCCATACCTTGTAGCCCTTTGTACGATATCCCTCAGGTGGGATGAGCATTGCAAGGTTTGTCTTACCGCAAGCTGATGGGAAAGCAGCACAGATGTACTTGATTTCGCCGTTTGGCTTTTCAAGACCGAGGATGAGCATATGCTCTGCCTGCCAGCCTTCGTTCTTGCCGAGATATGAAGCAATACGGAGAGCAAAGCACTTCTTACCGAGAAGTACATTTCCGCCGTATGCAGAGTTAACAGAGATAATAGTATTGTCTTCAGGGAACTGAACAATCCATCTGTTTTCAGGGTCTACATTACATTTGCAGTGCATACCACGAACCCAGTCATTGCTGTCGCCCAATACATCGAGAACCTTTGCACCGACTCTTGTCATAATGTTCATATTAAGAACAACATAGATAGAGTCTGTGATTTCGATACCGATCTTTGCAAGAGGAGAACCTACAGGACCCATTGAATAAGGGATGATGTACATTGTTCTGCCTTCGTAAGAACCTGCTGCAATTTTATAAAGCATATCGTATGCTTTGTCAGGAGCCATCCAATGGTTTGTAGGACCGGCATCCTCTTCCTTTGTTGTACAGATAAGAGTACGATCCTCTACACGGGCAACATCGTTCTCTGCTGTTCTGTGAAGATAGCAATCAGGAAGAAGCTCTTCGTTAAGCTTAATCATTTCGCCTGTTTCAACAGCTTCAGCCTTAAGAGCGTCGATTTGCTCCTTTGAACCGTCGATCCATACAATCTTTGAAGGCTTCAAAAGTTCAACTTTTTCGTCGAGCCAAGCAAGTAAAGATGGATTCTTTGTGAGTTTTGATTCCATAATCTATTCTCCTTTATATATTTTACATTTGGTCTATGGCTTTTCAGCCTAAAATCAGTTACAGTAACGCATACTGATTTGTTAGTATGATTATACTTATTATTGAGTAAAATTTCAATAGAAAAAAGCAAAATTCATTAATTTGTCACATTAATACGTTTCAAATTGACAATTTTTTGTCAATAATGTAAATCATCAAGCGGCATAGTGGCATAAGCGTTCAGATTTTCGCCTGCAACGGTGCCTGCCTTGTATTCATAACAGCCTTGCGAAGCAATCATTGCCGCATTGTCGCCACAATATTTAAGTTCAGGCAAATAAAGACTCCAACCATGCTTTTTGCACATTTTTTCAGCTTCGCTTCTCAATTTGCTGTTTGCCGAAACTCCGCCTGCAATCACAAGTTTATTATAACCGAAATTCTCCGCCGCACTCTCAAAATGCGAAAGCAAAAGGTTAACAACGCTTTTCTGAAAAGACGCCGCCAAATCGGCAATGTTGATTTCTTCGTTCTTCTGCTTTGAATTGTGAATAGTGTTTATTACAGCGGTTTTCAGCCCCGAAAATGAATAATCATACGGCGCATCGTGAATTTTCGGCACAGGGAACTTGAAAGCGTTTTCATCACCGCTCGGCGAAAGCCTGTCAATGCTGATACCGCCCGGATATTCAAGCCCCATAGTTCTGCCTGCTTTATCAAGTGCCTCGCCTGCCGCATCGTCACGGGTTTTGCCGATTACTTCAAAATCCGTATAAGACTTAACGGCTACAATATGACTGTGACCGCCGCTGACAACAAGGCACAAAAACGGAGGCTCAATGTCACTTGAAATGTAGTTAGATGCAATGTGACCTCTCAAATGATGAACAGGAACAATCGGGGTATTTGTTGCAACGGAAAGTCCCTTTGCGAAATTCACTCCGACAAGAAGCGAACCGATAAGACCGGGCGCATAGGTGACAGATATTGCATCAATGTCATCCATAGTGCACTGTGCCTGTGCAAGTGCTTCTTCAACAACACCGCTGATACTCTCGGCATGTCTGCGAGATGCGATTTCCGGCACAACACCGCCGTACAGTTTGTGTTCCTCCAAAGAGGTTGCTATTACATTTGACAGCACCTTGCGACCGTCTTCGACAACAGCTGCCGCCGTTTCGTCACAGGAGCTTTCTATACCTAAAATTTTCATTTATTTATCCTCGAAGTCAAAATTCATATGTCATTATTATTGCGTTTTCGGTTGGGGCGGAATAGAAATTCGGGCGAATGCCGACATTTTTAAATCCGCATTTTGTATAAAGCGAAATTGCCGGGAGATTGCTTTCTCGCACCTCAAGGGTGATGAACGACATTTCATTTTTCATCTGTTCCCTAATCAGCGCTTCGGCGATACCCTGCTTGCGATATTCGGGCAGGACGGCAACATTTGTTACATAACCATCACCGCCGAAAATCTGAAGTCCCATATATCCCGCAACTTTTCCATCAACCGTTGCAACAAGAAAATGTGATGTATCAAGACCGATTTGATTTTTTAAATCCTCCCTGCTCCACGGATGTGCGAAGCAGGTTTTTTCTATTTTTTCAACACCGTCAAGGTGCTTTTCTTCAAATTTTTCTATATTCATAATCAATGTGCGGTGTACCAATCCTTGCCGATTGCACCGTCAGCACGGAGTTTTACCTTCATTTGGCAAGCATTTTCCATTTCCTCGGTCACGATTTCAAGCACCTTTTTTGAATCGGCTTCGCTTGCTTCTACAATAAGTTCATCGTGCACCTGCAAAATGAGGCGAGCGTCAAGTTTTTCATCATCGAGTCGCTTGTCAACCTTAATCATAGCGATTTTGATAATATCGGCAGCCGTGCCCTGAATCGGCATATTTCTTGCGATTCGCTCACCTGCCGCCTTAACCATATGGTTGGTTGCGTTGAGTTCAGGCAAATATCTGCGACGCTTAAACAAAGTTTCGCTGTATCCTTTTTCTCTTGCAAGGTCAATCACATGGGTCATATACTTATTTACTCCGCTGTATGTCGCAAGATAATTGTCGATATATTCCTGCGCTTCCTTGCGTGAAACGCCGATATCCTTTGCAAGGCTGAACGCACCGATGCCATAAACGATACCGAAATTGACAGCCTTTGCAGATGAACGCATTTGTTTTGTGACAAACTCCTCAGGCATATTGAACACCTGTGCAGCGGTTGAAGTGTGAATATCTGCACCGCTGTTGAAAGCGTTAATCATATTTTCATCGTTTGCAAGGTCGGCAAGAACACGCAATTCAATCTGGCTGTAATCGGCATCAACAAGTACATCACCGTCTTTGGCAATAAAAAACTTTCGCATTTCTCTGCCGAGTTCGGTACGAATAGGAATGTTTTGCAAATTCGGTTCAAGTGACGAAATTCTGCCAGTCCTTGTTTCAACTTGATTGAAAGATGTGTGAATTCTTCCATCAGACTGAATAGCTTTTAGCAAGCCTTCACAATAAGTTGACTTCAATTTTGTTAAGGTTCTGTATTCCAAAATGCAGTCGATAACAGGGTTTTCGTTACGCAAGCCCTCAAGCACTTCCGCATTGGTTGAATAACCGCTCTTTGTCTTTTTCTTGCACGGCAAGCCTAAATCCTCAAAAAGTGCAACGCCCAACTGCTTTGGCGAATTGATGTTGAATTCGTGACCGACAAAGCCGTAAATCATCTCCGTCAGTTCATCAATTCGTGTTGACAACCTTTTGCCGAAATCCTCAATGCCCTGTTTGTCAACAGCAAAGCCCTCGATTTCCATTTTTGCAAGAACCCGTGCAAGAGGAAGTTCGATTGTGTTGAGAAGTTCGGTTTGATTTGCCTCTTGAAGAAGCAAATTTGTCTTTTCAAAAAGCGGCATAAGAACCGAAGCGTTAACTACTCTTTCATCACTGCCTCCGAGAGAATTTTTATATTCGGGAATTGCAACACCGTATTCCAAGCAAAGATGGTCGATTGAATAATTATTGTCAGACGGCTTGAGAAGATACGCCGAAAGTATAAGGTCACCGCGGACATTTTTACACTCAACGCCCAATTCCTTTGCAAGACGGTGAGAATACTTTGAATTATAGGTGTATTTTTTGCAATTTTCATTTTCAAAAAACTTGCGAACAAAATACTTGAATTCGGGAGTTTCGCTCGGCATAACGATAATTTGGTCACCAAACGCAAAATACAAATCGGTCACCGAATTGTCAACAATTTCAGGATAGTAATAAGCGTCATTATTACCGATTTTTTCGAGCAAATAATCGGCGTCAACGCAGGTTAATCTTTCAAGTTCACGAAGTGGAACTTCCTCCTCGGCAGTTGCAACAACTGCGTCATTTGCGTTGAGGTTGAACCTGTCCATAAGGCTGAACAGTTCGAGTCTTGCGAACTCGGCAGCCGCACCTTTTTTGTCACCATCATTAAGTTTGTATACGTTAATATCGGTATCAATCGGTGCATCGGTTACAATTTCACCGAGTTTAAGCGAAAGATAGGCATTATCTTTATCATTTTTAAGTTTGTTGCGAACGCCATCTTTTATGTCGATTGTGTCGATATTTTCATAGATATAATCAATGGTTTTGAAGCGAGAAATGAGGTCGAGCGCAGTCTTTGGTCCGACACCCTGAACACCCGGAATATTATCGGAGCTGTCGCCCTGCAAAGCCTTGACTTGGATGAGGTCAATCGGTTCAACACCGTATTCTTCAAAGATTGCCTTTTCGTCCATAATATCGGTACTCTTTGTTCTTGCAAGGAGAACCTTAACACCATCATGAGCAAGTTGCAAACTGTCTCTGTCGCCTGTAGCAAGGAAACAAGCATCGCCGTTTTCTCTGCAAACCTTTGCAAAAGTGCCGAGGATATCATCGGCTTCCCAGCCCTCACATTCCACGGTTTTGATACCCAAAAGGTGCAAAATGTTCTTGAGCACAGGCATTTGAGAGCGGAGTTCATCAGGCATTGCGTGTCTGCCTGCTTTATAACCGTCATACATCTTGTGTCTGAATGTCGGTGCGTGCAAATCAAAAGCAACCGCAACCGCATCAGGCTTGCACATATCTTCAAAGCGGAGCATCATATTCAAAAATCCGTATATAGCATTGGTATAATCACCCTGCTTTGTTGTGAGAAGTTTTATTCCGTAAAATGCACGATTGATTATACTGTTGCCGTCAAGAACCAATAAAGTCATAGCCATACCTCAAAAAATTAATTCATAATATTATACCACAATACGGCACTTAATACAACAAAAAGCACCCAAGTAAATTAATACTTGAGTGCCTGTATGCTTTTTAATTAAACAAGTTCAATGATGCACATTTCAGCAGCATCGCCTCTACGAGGACCTGTTTTAATTATACGAGTGTAACCACCGTTTTTATCTTCATACTTTGGAGCAATTTCATCAAAAAGCTTCTCTCCGTGCGGATATGT
>CABQCC010000042.1 GCA_902462495.1 uncultured Eubacterium sp.
GCTTGGTGATTTCAAACTTTCCTGCCATAGTTTTTACCTCTTATTTCAATTAGTCGATTGATTTGATTTCAAATTCCAAGTTGCCGATAGGAGCTTCAACAACAACGGTTTCGCCTACGCTTGCACCGAGAAGTGCCTTTCCTACCGGGCTTTCGTCAGAAATTTTGCCTGCTGTCGGGTTGCTCTGTGAAAATCCAACAATTTCGTAAACAAACTCTTGATTGTCTGTTTTGCGAAGAACTGTTACCTTTGAGCCCATCGAAACTTTGTCGCCTGCTGCCGAATCAACGATAACCGCATTTTCAAGTTGATATTCAAGTTCCTGAATTCTTGCTTCAATCTTTGCCTGCTCTGATTTTGCTTCATCATATTCACTGTTTTCACTAAGGTCACCGTATGAGCGGGCAACTTTAAGTTTTTCTGCAATGTCAACTCTGCCTTCGGTTTTAAGTTGTTCAAGCTCTGCCTCAAGTTCTGCCTTACCTGCCGCAGTCATTGTAAATGTTTTTGCTGCCATATTGAAAACTCCTTAAATAAATTTATAAAAATATACTTTTTAACTAAATAATTATATATTATATTATGCACAATGTCAACAACAAAAATTTGACGGCAAAAATAATCGCCCCCATTTGCGACAAACGGAGGCGAATTTTTAATTTTATTGTTGATTGTTTGAATCATCGGTCGGAGCGTAATACGGGTCTTGGTAATTTGCGTTGTACGGCTCATCGGGAATAACGAGAGCACACACAATATACGCAATTACACCTGCACCGCCGACAAAGGTAATAAGCGCCCACAAAAGCCTTACTACCGTTGGGTCAATGTTAAGATAATTTGCAATACCTGCACAAACACCGCAGAGTTTTTTGTCTGTGGCTGATTTATATAATTTTTTACTCATAATTTTATCCTCCTTTTATTGGTTTTGAGCAAAGAAAACACTTACCTTGCCCAAACCGCCATTAATTTCTATTTCGTTTTGACCGTTGCCGACAATTGTATCACCCGATACTTTTTTGCCGTCAACATATACCTCGCCTGCCATTTTGCTGACAGAAACCGAATAATCATCTGCCGGGCCGAGAACATTAAAATCAATCTCGCCGATACCGCTGTTAATTTCACAATCACCGAAAAGAGCAGTTGAAAGACTTACATTGCCCACTCCGCTGTTGAGTTCCAAATCCTTGATACTTCCGCCGTTAACATTGAAATTGCCTACGCCGCAATCAATCTCGGCACTGTCGGTTACAACAAGGTCATTAACGGTGACATCACCCGCACCGAGTTCAAAATCAAGCTCGTTTGTGCTCAGTCCGTTAATTGTAACATTGCCGGCGCCGCTTGAGAAATCAACGGTTGAAAAGGTTTTGTCCTTAGGTATTGTAAGCTCAAGTTTACCGCTTTTTTTATTTTTTGCGATTTTTGTTTCTTTAATAATAATTTTGCCGTTTTCCTGCTTAACGGTAACATATTTATTATTGGTTTTGTACTCAAATTTGTCACCGGAATTAACCGTTACATCCGTTGCTTTTAATTCGGCAACAAGGCAATATCCGTCAAGTTCGTCAATGTATTCCTGCGAAAAATAAGAACTTTCATCTTCTTTATGACCGCCGAAATCAAGCACTCCACCGCCCGAAAAAATCGAAAAAACACCTTGAACAACCGTGGCGATGATTGAAACAATCAATACTATCGCAAAGATTTTACCGATTATGTAAACAACTTTGCCTAACGAGTTGTTATTTTTCATTTTATGTCGGTACCTCCGAACAGATTTGTCGCATTAACAAAAACAGTTTTTGCGTCAGGCGGAAGATTTTTGTTGCTCTTATCCGAAGTTCCGCCGAAAACGCTGTTGGATTTTACCACAACTCTTACATCCTGCGGAACATAAATTTCAACTCCGCCAAAGGTTGCATTGGTATTGATAACGCAGTTATGAACTATGTCGGCATTGCGAATATCAAGTTTTATTCCGCCGAAAGTTGCACTGAACTTTCCGCCTGCAAAGCCGTTATCAAAGCGATAATCTTCGCTTGTAAACGAAGCATAATATTCCTGATTTCCCTGCGGAATATAAACAGGTTCGCCGTATGTATCAGGGGCTTGTGCACCCTGTACGTCTACCTGCGGATAATCGGTTTTTTTGTCAAAAATATTGCCCACAATCACGCTTGCACCGATTATCACAATGATGAGCGGAAGCAAGTAATTTTTAAATCTCCAAAGGTCGAAATATTCATTTGCAAACAAAACCAATCCGACCGCAAGGCAAATCAAACTGCCTTTTTTATTCTTTTCCGTAATAAGACCGATAACCGACGGAATGATTATGAACAAAGTCCACCAGCCGTCAAAATAAAGATTTGAAAGCACAATAACATTCGCTTCTTTAAGTCCCCACAAAATGCCGAGTGCGATGATAAACACGCCCCAAATTATGCCTTTTGTTTTTTTCATAACTATCCCTTCCTTATAATTTATTAGCATAGCTTCTTTATTACACAATAGCATATTTGTCAATTAAATACAACAACATCCGCTAATAGTTAATATAAAGTTTTTATATTACGGAATTGTGACCTCTTTATTACAATTTATTCACATTATAAACGGTTGTTCACAAAGCAAAGCAAGATTTGGCAAAGAAAAAACGGCTTCCGAAAATGATGGAAGCCGTGATAATTTCTATATAACTTATATTAGTCATTAGGAATGAATGCGTTGTGAACTGCCGATACAGCTCTGTCTGCATCGTCTGCATCGATGATAACAGAAATCTTGATTTCAGATGTTGAAATCATACGGATGTTGATGTCTCTTTCATAAAGAGCCTCGAACATCTTTGTTGCTGTGCCCGGATGAGATTCCATACCTGCACCAACGATTGAAACCTTGGCAACATTTGTGTCGCAAACAATCTTTGCTTCCTGAAGATGTGAAGATTCTTCAAGGAGTTTAACGGCAACAGGACCGTTGTCCTTGCTTACTGTGAAAACGATATCCTTTGTGTTATCTCTGCCGAATGACTGAAGAATGATGTCTACATTGATGTTCTTTTGTGAAAGCTTTGAGAACACATTGAATGCAACACCCGGATTGTCCTTAACACCCAAAACTGATACAAGAGCTACATCCTTATCCTTTGTTACGCCTCTGATTAACATTTTTTCCATTTTTGCTACCTCCTTAACGATTGTACCCGGAACCGGGTTAAGTGATGAAAGAACTTCAAGTTCTACTGAATATTTCTTTGCCATTTCTACTGAACGATTGTTGAGCACCTGTGCACCCAAAGTTGCAAGTTCAAGCATCTCATCATAAGTGATTTCTTTGAGTTTGCGAGCATTTTCAACTTTTCTCGGGTCTGCTGTGTAAACGCCCTCAACATCGGTAAAGATTTGACATTTATCTGCGTGAAGAGCAGCAGCGATTGCAACAGCCGATGTATCGGAACCGCCTCTGCCGAGAGTTGTGATGTCGTCATATCTGTTAATACCCTGGAAGCCTGCAACAACAACAATGTTGTGTCTTGCAAGTTCTGCCTGCAATCTGTTTGTTCTGATATTCTTTATTCTTGCAGAGCTGTATGCAGAATTTGTGTTGAAGCCTGCCTGCCAACCCAAAAGGCTGATTACAGGGAATCCCAATGATTCAATAGCCATTGCAAGAAGTGAGATTGAGATTTGCTCACCTGCTGCAAGAAGCTGATCCATTTCTCTGCTCTTTGCCTTTGGATTAATTTCCTTTGCCTTTTCAATAAGGTCATCTGTTGTGTCGCCCTGTGCGGATACGACAACAACAACTTCGTTGCCTGCCTTATAGGTATCCGTAACAATCCTTGCAACATTCATTACACGCTCGGCATTTGCTACTGATGAGCCACCGAACTTCTGGACAATAAGTGACATAATATTCCTCCTAAAATCAATTTATTGAAATGCGGAAAACCGCTAATAATTACTTATTAATAATTTGTTACCTTAATCTTGTTGATTACATTTACGCCCTCAAGTTTCTTATCAAGAGCATTTTCGGTCATTGAATCTGTGATAAATGCAACTTCATCTGACGGCTGACCTGTTCTTGTGAGGAACTTGACATTGTGGAACAATGCAACAGCCTCGCTTTCGGTTGCCTTTGCTCTGACATAGAACGGCATTTCAAGAGCAGATTTTTCGTCAACTACATAATCCTCTGCGCCTGCGCCCCAACCGAAGTTCTTTCTTCTGTTAACATGAACGGCACAATCAACCATATCTGCAACAACAGCGGAAGCTGTAGGAAGTTTGCCTGCGCCTGCACCGTAGAAGCAAACATCTCCTACTGCATCGCCACGAACAAGAATAGCGTTGAACACACCGTTTACGCTTGCAAGCTGTGAGCCGTGAAAAACAACTGCCGGGCTTACAAATGCAGTAATCTTGTCGTCATCAATCTTCTTGATTTGACCAAGGAGTTTGATTACACCGTGAGCCGATGAAATATATTCAACATCTTCAAGAGTGATTTTTGTGATACCCTCTGCTCTGACCTGATTTGGATATACATGCTTGCCGAATGCAAGAGAGGCAAGAATACAAACCTTACGGCAAGCGTCAAAACCCTCGATATCCGCTGTTGGGTCTTTTTCTGCATAACCGTTATCCTGTGCAAGTTTGAGTGCGTCCTCAAAGGTCATACCGTCCTCAATCATCTTTGTGAGGATAAAGTTTGTTGTGCCGTTGAGAATACCTGCAACTCCCTCGATATTGTTTGCCGCAAGACATTGTGCCATAGGTCTGATAATCGGAATACCGCCGCCTACGCTTGCCTCGAACAAATAGTTTACACCGTGCTTTTCAGCCGCCTCAAGAAGTTCAAGACCCTTTTGAGCAACAAGCTCTTTGTTTGAAGTAACAACACTTTTGCCTGCTTCAAGAAGTTTCATTGTGAAATCAAATGCAGGATTAACTCCGCCCATTGTTTCTGCAACAACCTTTGTTTCAGGGTCGTTGAGAATATCGTTAAAATCCTTTGTGAACAAATCCGCATGAGGGTCATTCGGAAAATCACGCAAGTCAAGAATATGGCTTACCTCAAGCATTTCGCCTGCTGTGCGGTTTTTGATACTTTTTTCGTGAGTTTCGATTACTTCTACTACGCCCGAGCCTACTGTTCCGTAGCCCATAACTGCAACTTTCATATTTTATCCTCCTATACTAACTCGGCAGACTTAACACCGCCGACTGATTTTATTTTTTCCAAAACATCTTCTGTCATATGACCCGACTGAGCAAAACTTACGGTTATTGACACATCTGCAATATTATTTACAGGTATGCTCTGATTAACCGCCAAAATGTTTGCCCCTGCCAAATATAACTCATTCATAACTGAGCTAAGCACTCCGGCATTGTCCTGAAGTTTGGCGTTGATTGTTGTGACATCGTCGCCCTGTTCGCTGTACTCAAATATTTTATCCTTATATTTATAGTATGCCGAGCGAGATATTCCTGCCATTTTTATAGCCTGCGAAGCATTTGCCGCTTCTCCCGACTGCAAATAGCCTTTTGCCTCAATCACCTTTACATAAACCTCAGGCAGAACGGACATATCAACAAGCAGATAATTAACTTTTCCCATAGTGTACACCACCTGTGGACAGTTGTATTACTGTGAAAAACACTTTTCATATATTATCACAAAACCTGCATATAATCAAGGATTATTTTCCAATTTGTGAAAAATAAATAAAAAAGTGGCTCAAATACCGAATTCAAACCACTTTTTTCCTATATTTCGTTCTGTTTAGGACTAATCATCCTTACATTCTTTATTCAACGGAAAAGTAACCGCCATAACGGTTCCGTTTTCCGTGCTTTCCTCTGCCTGCACTTTGCCGCCGTGAATATCGGCAATTTCCCAAACCAAAGAAAGACCGAGACCGACACCGCCATTTTCTCTGCTGCGAGATTTGTCCACACGGAAGAACGGCTGGAAAATGCTTTCTTTATACTTATCGGGTATTCCGCAACCTGTGTCGGCAACCCTGATGACAAGATTGTCGCCCTCCTGCGAAACCGAAACCCGCACCGTTCCGTCAGGTCGATTATATCTGATAGCATTTTCGGTGAGATTAAATATCAAGCGATAAATCAAGGTATCACTGCCCACCATAGTGCCGTTGCCGTCACATTCAAGTGTGACGCCTTTTTTCTCCGCAACAGGAGAAAGGTCGGCAAGGATTTCCTCAATCATAGGAGCAAGTTCAATGCAGTCGTTGCAAGGCACGGTGCGAAGTTCGCTCATTTCAAGCAAGGTCTTTGTAACCTGCGACATTCGCTCGGTTTGTTCCTGCAACAATTTGAGGAAGTCGGCACTTTCAGCATCCAAATCAGGATGTTCAACAGAAAAAAGTTCGAGCTGTGCCTGAAGCAATGCAAGAGGAGTGCGCAATTCGTGTGCCGCATTTCCCGTGAATTGCCGTTGTGCCGTGAATCCCTCGTCAAGTCGGTCAAGCATCTGATTAAAAGAAACGCTGAACTGCTTGAATTCGGCAGGCACATCATCGGTTATTTTCATATCCGGCAAGTTATTCGGCTGAACATTCTCGACCATTGAAGTAAAAGTGTGCAAAGGCTTCAATGCCCTACCGCTTACAAAATAAGCAAGCACACCGCCGAGCAATGTAACAATCGCCGTTATGCACCAATTTGTGTTAACAAACGACTCCTGCGCACCGTTAACTATAATAGTTACCTCTTGGTTAAGTCCTGAATTTTCAGGGTCAAAATATTCCTGCTCACCTTTATTAGTGTCGCTGTTGGCGGAAATATCGCTGCCGATTGAATCCATATAATGTGTGCCCGAATAGCCGATAAGACAATTCATCGACACGCAGGTTATACCTATTAGTATAGCAGTCATCAAAGTTATTCGCCATTGGAGAGAAATTTTTTTCATTCTTCTTCCTCCAATGTATAGCCCTCGCCGATGCGATTGCGAATCGGGTCATATCCAAGAGCGGTGCGAAGCTTCTTTCTTAAAGCGGAAATATGTACCCTTATTGAATTGCTGAAATTATCAACGCTGTTGTCCCACACATGCTCAATGAGTTCTTCCTGACTTATCGGGCGACCTCTGTTGACCATAAGATATTCGAGTATGCCTGTTTCCTTGCGAGTGAGCGGCAAAGGCTCACCGCCGACAATAGCCTTGCGTGACTTTGTGTCAAACGATACATCACCGCAGGTCAGCACAACATCATTTTGAGTGAACTGTCGGAGGGTAAGACTGCGAATTCTTGCGGCAAGTTCTTCCAAATGAAACGGCTTTGCCAAATAGTCGTTTGCCCCTGCGTCCAAACCGTCAACCTTGTCGGACACTTCACTGCGTGCAGACAAAATCAATACCTTTGTATCACGGTCGGTTTTTCTGAGTGTTCTCAAAACTGTCATACCGTCGGCACCCGGCAAATTCAAATCAAGCACAACAAGGTCGAAACTGTCGTCAGCAAGCATTTGCATTGCGGTTAATCCGTCATAGCAACAGTCAACGCTGTATGCAAGACGCTTCAAACTGCGTGCAATCGTTTCGCACAATGTTCTTTCGTCCTCAACAACTAAAATGTGCATAAAAACTCTCCTTGCTATAAATTGTTTTTCAATTATGATTATAGCACAAAAGCATAAAATTTGTGTTAAATTTCTGTTCTTAACGAAAATTTTATATCCGATGTGCTACAATGACACCAAAAATTGGAAGGAGTGATTGAATTGACCAGAGTCAAAAAGGCTTTATCACAGGTTGTATTGCTTATATCCGGAGCAGTTATGTTAGGTTTCGGAGCAATGCGTGGCGAGGTCGAAACCGTGCTGAGCAAGGCAATCAAACTGTGTTTGGAGTGTGTAGGTATTGGATAAAAAGAAAAGAAAAAATATAAACCATAATAAGAAAAAACAAACGGCATCTAACCGATTAGCCAAATTTCGTGGATGGATTCAGGCAGGGGCGACATTGCTCACAAACATTCATCTGCCGAATTTCGTCAAAGGCGGAATTTATCAAGGCAAAGGCAAAGCCGTTTGTGTGCCGGGTCTGAACTGCTATTCCTGTCCTGCCGCATCGGGCGCTTGCCCAATCGGCTCATTTCAGGCGGTAGTCGGCTCGTCAAAATATAAGTTTTCCTATTATATAACAGGATTTCTCATTCTGCTGGGAGTTCTGCTCGGACGCTTCATCTGCGGATTTTTGTGTCCATTCGGTTGGTTGCAGGATTTGTTGCACAAAATCCCGACCAAGAAACTCTCAACCAAAAAGCTCAAACCGCTGACATATATCAAATATGCAGTACTGTTGTTTGCAGTTGTTTTATTACCGGTGCTCATAGTAAATGATTTGGGGATGGGCGACCCGTATTTCTGCAAATACATATGTCCGCAAGGTGTGCTTGAGGGTGCATTACCGCTTTCGGCAGTCAACGAGGGAATCCGCTCGGCATTGGGAAAACTGTTTTCGTGGAAACTTGTTGTGCTGATTTCGGTAGCCGTTTTGAGCGTGCTGTTTTACAGACCGTTCTGCAAATGGCTCTGTCCGCTCGGTGCATTCTATGCGCTGTTCAACAAAGTTTCGCTGTTTGGGATGAAGGTAGACGAGCACAAATGCGTTTCGTGCGGAAAATGTGCAAAGGTGTGCAAAATGGATGTTGATGTTACAAAAACGCCGAACAGCACCGAATGTATCCGATGCGGAAAGTGCATAAGTGCCTGTCCTACCGACGCAGTCAGCTTTCAATACGGCTTTGGCATGCTTGGAAAAACAGTAGACGAAAACGCAAAAATCGAAAACAAAACAAACAAAAAAGAAACAAAAGAGGAATTATAACGGAGGAATAATTATGAAGTTTTCAAAGCTTTCAAAAATCTTAACAGTAGTATTATTAGTTTCTGTGTTGGCAATCAGCCTTATTGCTTGCTCAACAACAAAAGACAACAAAGACGAGAAGCAGTCAACAGACTCAAGCATTTCAACCTTGATGGCAACAGAGCCGAGCAACGCCGACGAGGCTTCAAAGCTCTACAAGCAGCTTATGGAAAAAGAAAACGAAATTTTGTCAACAGACAAAAAACTTTGGGAAAAAGTATTTTTAGCTTCAAACAAAGAAAATCCTATGATTGAGGACGGCACAAACTACGGCGACTTCCTCCTCAAGACAATCGAGGGAGCAAAAGACCAATTCACAGACGAAGAATACAAAAAAGTCGTTGCCGGTGCAGAACAAGTCAAGGAAATTGAGGGCAAGCTTACAATCTTGGAGCAGAAATATCCTGAATGTGCAAACGCACCTTCAAACGGCGACAGCGTGCCGGCGGACAGTAACGGCGTTGTTTCAGACAGCGGTGATGCAACAAGCTTCCCTTCATTTGACGGCAAGGACCTTGACGGCAACGATGTAAAGAGCAGTGACCTTTTCGCAAACAGCAATGTAACAGTTGTTAACTACTGGTTCAGCACTTGCAAGCCTTGTGTCGGCGAACTTTCCGAATTGGAAGCACTCAACAAGAAACTTGCGAAAAAAGGCGGTCAGGTTGTCGGCATCAACACATTCACACTTGACGGCGACAAGACAGCGATTTCCGAAGCAAAAGACATCCTTTCAAAGAAAGGTGTAACCTACAAGAACATCTGGTTTGATTCAAACAGCGACGCAGGCAAGTTCACATCGGGCATTTTCTCATACCCGACAACATATGTTGTTGACAAGAACGGCAACATTGTAGGCGAGCCAATCGTTGGTGCAATCACCGAAAAAAATCAAGCAAAGACACTTGAAAAGCTTATTGACCAGGCTTTACAGGTTAAATAATAAAACAACACAGCAAAGTAAAACCTCTCCCGAAACTAATTCGAGAGAGGTTATTTTTTCGTTATTTACTTTTTGATTTTAATCTCTTTTTCTTTTCCTTTTTCGGAGGCTCGGCTTCCTTTTCAGGTGATGTTTTCCAAATATTAATTCTGCCTGTATCATTAAACGCTTTGAGCGTCATAACGGTCAACGGCACAAGGAACATACCGATAAATCCGAAAAGTTTAAGACCAAAGTAAAGTCCCATAAGAGTCACAATAGGATGAACTCCAAGCGAACTGCCGACAATCTTCGGCTCGATGTACTGACGAATTACGGTGATGATAACATACAACACGATAAGTCCGACAGCCTGTTTGTAATTGCCGTAAATAAGCGAGAACAACGCCCACGGAATGAGGATACCGCCCGAACCCGCAACAGGTAAAATATCGAACACGGCGATTGCAAGTGCGATAACCGCAAAGTAGCTGTTTTTCATAATTCCCATCATAGAAAGAATTGAGAATCCGAGGAACAATTCACTAAAGGTTATGCACATAATTATGCCGTAAGCCTTGAACATTGTGAAAATTGTTTTTGAAAAAACTTGCTTAAATTCAACGAGCACATTCTTTTTGTCATCGGGAAGCTGTCTTTGTATAAATCTTACAATATAATCGTAATCTTTTGTGAAAAGTATCCAAGCAACGATGCCGATAACTACACCGATAAGAATTGACGGCACGCCCTTTACAACCGAATAAACATTCGAAACGCCGGAGGTTAGCTTGTTTGTGAGATGGCTCAAATCAATATTTGAAAGAAGCCCTGCCGAAGAAGCCGCACCTGCCGCAGCATCAGGCTGAAGTTTGTCGAACCATTGGATAATTGTGGTTGACACCGAACTGTAGACCGTCTTTGGCAAAAACTGTAAGGTGTTGAGCACCCAATTTTCCACCGTTGACAGGAATGATGAAATATCCCTCAACTGTTCGGCAAGATAGTTGATGAAGTCGGATATTTTTCCGAATATTGCCGCAAGAATAAATGAAAGAGGCACAATGATAACTGCGATAGAAGCCACTACCAAAAAAATCGACCAAAATGTGTGCGCCTTTTTGTTTGTCTTTTTATCAAGATAACGAAGCGGTTTTTGAAGAATTACCGCAAAAAAGAACGACAGCAAAAACGGTGCTGTTATCCAAAACAGAAATTTAAAGAACACATAAATAAGTGCCAAAATAACTGCAACAAATGCAAAATCTATCAAAAACGCCCGTCTTTGTTCAACATGGCTGTTCATAGCAAAAAAATCCTTTCTGTAATTATATTTATATGATACCCCCAAAAGTCTGTTCATTCAAGTGTTTTTTGCAAAAATTAAGGATGTGTTCATAACAAAACACATCCTTTAGAAAGTATCAAAGTTTTTTAACCGAAAGTGCACGAATTGCATTGAGTACGGCAAGCACCATAACACCGACATCGGCAAAAATCGCAACCCACATATTGGCAATTCCGACAGCGCCGAGAATCAGGCACAAAGCCTTAACGCCGAGTGCAAAATAGATATTTTCGTTTACAATTCTGAGGCACTTAGATGAAATTTTGATTGCCTTTGAAATTTTCATTGGGTCGTCATCCATAAGGACAATATCGGCAGCTTCGATTGCAGCGTCCGAACCGAGAGCGCCCATTGCAATGCCTATATCCGCCCTCGACAAAACAGGAGCATCGTTTATGCCGTCGCCGACAAAGGCAAGCTTTTCCTTTTCGCCTTTATCTGCAAGAAGTCGCTCAACCTGACTAACCTTGTCGGCAGGGAGAAGTTCGCTGTATACCTCGTCTGCACCGAGTTCTTTTGCAACTGCATCGGCAACTTTCTTTGAGTCACCTGTGAGCATAACGGTTTTTCTGACTCCGCATTTTTTCAATTCCCTAACAGCGGAAACCGAAGTCGGCTTGAGTGCATCCGCAATGAGGATATATCCGCAATATTTGCCGTCAACAGCAACATAAACTACCGTGCCGACCTTATCGCAAGCGGTGTATTCCACACCTAATTTATCCATAAGCCTGCTGTTGCCAACTGCAACTTTTTTGCCGTCAACAATCGCAAGAACGCCATTACCGCTGATTTCGTTTACATCAGAAATCTTTGAATCGTCAATTTCCTTGTCGTAAGCATCCTTGATTGACCTGCTGATTGGGTGAGACGAATAGCTCTCCGCATAAGCGGTCAGTTTGAGAAGCTCCTCCCTGTCAATGCCAACAGAGGCAATTTCCGTCACTTCAAATTTACCTTTTGTCATAGTGCCTGTTTTGTCAAACACAACGATTTTTGTTTTTGAAAGCGTTTCAAGATAGTTTGAACCTTTTACAAGCACGCCCTCTTTTGAAGCACCGCCGATGCCTGCAAAGAACGAAAGCGGAATAGAAATAACAAGTGCGCAAGGACAACTGATAACAAGAAATGTCAACGCACGATAAATCCAAGTGAGCCACATTGCCTCATTGCCGATAATCAGGCTGACAACAGGCGGAATCAAAGCAAGTGCAAGTGCGCCACCGCAAACCGCCGGAGTGTAAATCCTTGCAAATTTTGAAATAAACTGCTCGCTCTTCGATTTTTTTGATGACGAATTTTCAACAAGGTCAAGAATTTTTGACACAGTTGACTCGCCAAACGGCTTTGTTGTGCGAATTCTTACTGTGCCCGAAAGATTGATACAACCGCTGATGACCTCGTCGTTTTCTTTTGCATTTCTCGGCACACTCTCGCCCGTGAGAGACGAAGTATCAAGAGTTGTCGAACCCTCAACAATCACGCCGTCAATCGGGATTTTTTCGCCTGCCGACACAACGATGATTGAGCCGACCTCGACCTCATCAGGGTCAACCTGCTGTGTTTTGCCGTCAACCTCAAGATTTGCATAATCGGGACGAATATCCATAAGTTCGGATATGCTCCGTCTGCTTTTGCCGACAGCATAGCTTTGGAACAACTCGCCGATTTGATAAAAAAGCATAACGGCAACAGCTTCGTTATACGAGCCGTTTTCGTAAACGGCAATGGCGACGGCACCGAGGGAAGCAACAGCCATAAGGAAGTTTTCATCAAACACCTGACCCTTGATTATGCCCTTGAATGCCTTTTTGAGTATGTCATAAGAAATAACAAAATACGGCACCATATAAACGGCAAAACGCAAAATCCTGCTTGTAATCGGCACAAATTTTTCAAAAACGAACAAACCTGCAAACAGCACAGCCGTCACAATGATGCGAACAAGCATCTTTTTTTGTTTTCTGCTCATAAAGCCACTTCCTAACTCATTTTAGAAGAAAATATCGCAATCGTCCTCAACTTTTCTGCAAGCCTTGAGAACCTGCTTCATAGTTTTCATTTCGTCTGCGCCCTCTTCAAATTCAACAATCATTTTGAGGAGCATAAAATTTACGGTTGCAGTTGCAATACCGTCAACCTTGTTTGCGGCATCCTCCATTTTGTTGGCACAGTTTGCACAATCCACATCAATTTTGTATGTCTTTTTCATTGTTATACCCTCAATTTCTTAAATTTAATTATTCAACATATGAACAACTATTCATATGTTCAACTGTATTATACCATATTATATGTCAATGTCAATAGAAAAGTTAAAAATAAAATCCTCTCTGTTCAAATCACAAACAAAGAGGATAATTTTTCAGC
>CABQCC010000043.1 GCA_902462495.1 uncultured Eubacterium sp.
TTGCCCATACCGAGTCCGCCGACAAAGCCAATCACACTGCCCTTTGGCAAAGTTTTGGCATAATCGCTCGCCACAGCAAGCGTTTCTTCATAGCTGTGAGTAATAACTTCTTTCATCAGAAAAGACCTACCGTATCGCCGTTTTCATCAATATCAATTCTGTATGCGGCAGGAGATTTTGAAAGTCCCGGCATAGTCATAATTGAACCTGTTTGGCAAACAATGAAGCCGGCACCGTTTGAAAGTGTTGCGCTTGAAACAGTGATTCTGAAATTCTCCGGTTTGCCGAGAAGTTTTGGATTATCAGAAAGGCTATACTGTGTTTTTGCCATACATACAGGCATTTTGTCTGCGCCCAATTTTACAAAGCCGTCAATAGCATTTTTTGCTTCTTTTGTAAAATCAACGCCGTCTGCTCCATAGATTTCCTTTGCTATGGTTTCGATTTTTTCATAAACAGGCATATCAAGGTCATAAAGGCAATGGAAATTATTTTCCTTTTCGCAAGCCTCAACAACCTTTTGTGCAAGTTCAATTCCGCCCTTGCCACCCTCGGCAAAGCATTTGGTTACTGCAAAATCAGCGCCCTTTTCCTTGCAATACTGTTCGATATAATCAATTTCTGCCTGAATATCGGCATAAAAATGATTGATTGCAACAACAACGGGAACTCCGAATTTTTTGAGGTTATCAATATGAGCGCCAAGGTTTACGCTGCCCTTTTTGAGTGCTTCAAGATTTTCTTCCTTAAGGTCGTCCTTTGCAACTCCGCCGTTATACTTCATTGAACGAACTGTTGAAACCAGGACGATACAAGACGGAGTTAAACCTGCAAGACGGCACTTGATGTCCAAAAACTTTTCAGCACCGAGGTCTGAACCGAAGCCCGCTTCGGTAATGGTATAATCAGCAAGTTTGAGTGCAGTCTTTGTTGCACGAACAGAGTTACAGCCGTGTGCAATGTTTGCAAACGGACCGCCGTGCATAATTGCAGGAGTGTTTTCAAGAGTTTGTACAAGGTTTGGCTTGATAGCCTCCTTGAGGAGAACGGTCATAGCGCCGTTTGCCTTGATGTCTTTGCAATAAACAGGCTGACCGTCATATGTGTAGGCTACAAGAATTTTGCCGAGCCTTTCTCTTAAATCAAACAAATCAGAGGCAAGACAAAGAATAGCCATAACCTCGCTTGCAACTGTGATGCAAAAATGGTCCTCACGAGGGACACCGTTGAGTTTTCCGCCAAGAGAATTGATGATATTGCGAAGCGCACGGTCGTTCATATCGAGGCAACGCTTAACCTGAATTCTTCTTGGGTCAATATTGAGTTCATTACCCTGCTGAATGGAATTGTCGAGCATTGCACACATCAAGTTGTTTGCAGATGTGATTGCATGCATATCACCTGTGAAGTGAAGATTGATGTCCTCCATAGGCACAACCTGTGAATATCCACCGCCTGCCGCACCGCCTTTGATGCCAAAGACAGGACCGAGTGACGGCTCACGAAGCGCAATGACAGCATTTTTGCCGATGTGGTGCATAGCTTCACCGAGACCGATAGAAACCGTTGTTTTGCCCTCACCTGCCGGTGTCGGGTTTACAGCGGTAACAAGAACGAGCTTGCCGTCCTTTTTGTCTTTCAATCTATCCATAACAGAATCGGATATTTTTGCTTTATAGTGACCGTAAGGGTCTATTTCATCAGACGAAATGCCGAGAGAGGCGGCAATTTCGTTAATGTCCTTCATTTTTGCGTTTTGAGCAATTTCAATATCTGTGAGCATAGGTTATCTCTCCATATTTATTAGTGCAATATATTATAACACATATTGCAAAACATTCCAACATAAAAATTTATTATTTATATTGAAAAATAGAAGAATACATAATATAATAAATATATTACTGCGAAAGGAGGATTGCGATGGCAACCACGGCAGTTGACTCAAACAGACTAAAACAAAAAAACTCAATATGGACGCTTATTAAAGGCACAGACTTTGTTACAATGCTCACGGCACTTTCGGCATCAATCTACGGACTTATGCTTGTGTACAGCGCATCGTTTTCTTCACTTTCCGGCGGACGAGTAATATCAAGTGATGTCAGGTCAATGCTCGTTTCGATTATAATCGGCTTTGTTATTTCTATTGCAGTTTCAAACATCGACTATGATGTTATTTCGAAGCTATGGCCGATTATCGCCGCAGGCTGTGTCGGGCTGATGATTTTTACATTTTTCTTTGGCGTTGCACCCGAAGCACGACCCGATTCAAAATGTTGGATTGACCTCAAAGTTTTTTATTTCCAACCGTCGGAACTTTTGAAAGTAGGATTCATCATTTCGTTTTCCTACCATCTTGATTTGGTCAGAGATAAAATAAACAAGCTGAAAACGATTATTCCGCTTGTTATCCACGGTGCAATCCCTGTCGGTCTTGTTCTCCTTACGGGTGACGCAGGCTCAGCACTTATTTTCCTCGTTATGTTCATCGGTATGCTGTTCCTTTCAAGGGTTAACATCGGCTACTTCATTGCAGGCTTTTGTGCAATATTCGTTGGTTTTGCGGTTGCTTGGAAAACGGGCATAATTGACGGTATCCAAAGGCAAAGAATCGTTGCTTTGTTCTACCCCGAACAATACGCAGACGCTATGTATCAGCAAACAAACGGCAAAATCGCAATGGGCTCGGGCGGACTTTTCGGACAAGGCTTTTTGCACGGAAATATGACGCAGAGCGGTGCGGTTCCTGTTAACGAAAGTGATATGGTGCTTACCGTTGCAGGTGAAGAATTTGGATTTGTCGGCACAATGGCTGCCTTGCTGATTTTGTTTTTCCTTGTTTTGAGAGTTATCAAAATCGCAATGAACGCAAGAGATAATGTTGGATATTTGATGTGCGGAGGCATTGCAGTTATGCTGTTTGCACAAATACTTGTAAATGTCGGCATGGAACTGTCGCTTTTGCCTTGTATCGGTATCACGCTTCCGTTGTTCTCGGCAGGCGGTTCAAGTTCGTTGTGTATTTATTTAGCGCTCGGAATTGAGTATTCGGTGTACAGATTTTCACGAACACCGAGAGAAACATTGTTCTATACAAAATAAAAATGACTCTACGATATTTCGGTATCGTAGAGTTTTATTTATATTTATGCGTAGGGGCGAACTGCGTTCGCCTGCGGTATTAAGAATAGCTTTTTACCCTCAGTCTTCATACAAGAGGAGTCTTAATCGGTTAATGATTTATCAATATCAGCTTGACGAATTAGTTTTTCTTTTGTATTACAATTTGGGTTGCCCGAAACGATTTTCACAAGAGCATCAAGTTCCTCTGCAATTTCGTGCCCCCGATAACCGAGCGCAATCAAATCTTTACCCGTGATTGCAAGGTCGCTCACCCTATAAGGCTCGCCCGATGCGATGACCTGTGAGGTAATCTCTCTGATTTTGTAAAGGGTGTCAATTTCTTCCTGTGCATAGGTGAGATTATGCGTTGAAAGGTCGGCGATTTTCAAATCAATATAATCAAAAATCATATCCTCGCCGAAAACACGAAGCCATTTTTTGATATTCTTATGCTTGGTTGTGATGTGGTCATCGTGATATTTTACAAGCATAGTGACCTTGTTGAAAACATCGTTGCTGACCTTTAGCCTTTTGAGAACAGTTGCGGTTATTTTTTCACCCTCAAAGCCGTGGAATTTGAAATGGTCATTGCCGTTTTCGTCCGTTGTTTTGGTTTGCGGCTTTGCTATATCGTGAAAAAGAAGCGCAAGGCGGATATAGTCCTTGTTCGGTGCAACGGCAACGGATTTTACAATATGGGTATAAACATCATAAATGTGCCATTTGCTGACCTGCCGAAAATCAAAAGTCGGCACAAGTTCGGGAATAATCACGCCGATTACATCCCTGTATTCCAACAAAACACGCTCACAATTTTTGCCCAAAATGAGCTTGACGAGTTCAACATAAATTCGTTCAACTGCAATGTTTTTCAGAAGTTCTTTATTATCGTGCACGGCTTTTGAGGTATGTTCCTCAACATCAAAACCGAGAACGGAAGCAAAGCGAATACAACGCATAATGCGGAGCGCATCCTCCTCAAACCTTTTGTTTGGGTTGCCGACTGCACGAATAACCTTGTTTTTTATATCATCGACTCCGCCGAAGCAATCAACAAAACCGACCGTGTCGTTATACGCAATTGCATTCATAGTGAAATCACGGCGGGCAAGGTCGAGCCTTACATCCGTTACAAAATCAACGCTGTCGGGGTGGCGATTATCGGCATACTTACCCTCGGTACGAAATGTGGTTATCTCATACGGAATATGATTGACAAGTGCCGTGACCGTGCCGTGCTTGATGCCCGTTTCTATAAACTTTATGCCGTTATTTGCCAAAATCTGCTCCGTCTGTTCAGGTGTGGCAGATGTGGTTATGTCAATATCTTTTTCGGCAACGCCCATAAGAGCATCACGAACACAACCGCCCACAGCGTAGGCAGAGTGACCGTTTTGCTCAAACAGGGATATTAACATTTTTGCATCATTCGGCAAATTCATATTATGTTCCTTTTATCAAATACCGATTGTAATAATTTCAAACGGTGAATACTTGATTGTATCGGTTTCGCCGATTTCTTCTTCAAGCATATTGAGAAGTTTAACAGTTCTGTCGAGTTTGATTTCGCCTCTTGCACCGTTTTGCTCAGACAATCTGACAACAGTCATTTCGCTGTTCTCCGCTTTCTTGACCGCCTGAAGATAAAGGGGTTCAAAAGTCGGAAGTGTACACTCAACATCAGCTTTGACAAGCGGTGCATTGTATTGAAGTGCAATCTTGTTTATATCGGCAGAAACAGCATCACCGCTATGTGGCATAATCATATAGCAAAAATCATGATTGCCCATATCGGAAGTGACATCAGGGCGGATTGTTGCACGAAGAAGCGAAAGGCTCATCTTGTTTTCGTCAAATCCGACACCGTACTTGCCCTCATTAATGAGAGAAATACCCCCGCCTGTTTCCGACATATCGCACCACTTGTGGTGGCAGACTTCAAATCTTGCCTGCTGCCAAGTGGTGTTTTTGTTGGTTTCTCTCTCGATAAAGCCTGCTGAAGTGTCGCAAAGAGCTTTTCGAGTGAGGATATTTGAAGCAAATTCAACCTTTGCAAGTCTGTGCTTTTCGTTCCACGAAACTTGATTTTCAACTTCTATTCCCCTACTTTGGCGGAAGAAGCGAACAAGCATTGTCCACGAAGATTTTTCTGTTGACAAAACGGTTTTGAAAGTTACGCTTTCGCCGTCCTGCTCGCTGATTGCAAGAGGCTCTGTGACCTCAATTTCAATCTGTTTATCCTTGTAATTCGGAAGAATATCCCAAGCATCGTAGTTGCCCGGATTATCGGTATAAATCTTCAATTTGTTGAAGTCGCCGTCTGTCCACTCTCTGCAAAGTTCGTTGTCATAAAGTGAGGAGAATGAACCGTCAGAATTGAGACTTGCGGTATAAAACGGTGTGGTGATTGTGCCGTTTTCAAATGTAAACCAATCATCACTATGTTTTATGGCACGCAAGGTCTTTGACGAAAGTGCGGGAATTGACGGAACGAGCCAATTTCCCCTTACTCCGTGACGGGTTGCAGAGCCGTTTTTATTTGGCACAAAGGTAAGCGCATTTCTCTCAAAATTGAGGGTATTGAAATACTTTGAGCCTGTGCCGATAATTTCATCAAGTGCGGTTTCAATCTCTCTGTAATCAGCCATTGCATCCTCATAAACAGGGTGAATATGAGAACCCGGAAGAATGTCGTGGAACTGATTTACAAGGAATTTTTTATATAGTGCGGTGAGGGTTTCACGATTGTCATCCCCACGCAAAACAGAAAGCATTTCGGCAGTTCTGAATTTGAATTCAAGCTGTCTGTTTTTCTGTTTCAAATTACTTTTTGTGGTGAATGTGCCACGGTGCATTTCAAGGTACAATTCGCCATCCCAAACCTCAAGATTTTTGTTGTCTTTAAGATTCTTTTCAAGGAATTCCGCACCTCCTATATGCTCGCATTTTGGCATAACAGACAATTTATCAAAGCGGTGCATAAGTTCAATCATTTCCTCTGTGCAACCCGAACCGCCGTCACCGTAGCCAAACATATTCATAGTTTGACCGCCTTGGTCTTTGTCAATATACGCTTCCCAATTCTCCTGAATTTGTGACGGAGCGTTCCAAGTTATAAAGTGGGTAGGAGGAACGCAGGCATAAACGCTGCTGCCGTCAATTCCTTTCCAAATGAAATTATTGTGCGGAAAACGGTTTGTATCATTCCAAGTTGACATTTTATTTGAAACGAAATAATCAACACCGCTCTTTTTGAGAATTTGAGGCATAATCCAACTGTTGCCAAACACATCGGGCAACCAAGCATTATTGACATATTTACCGAACATTCGCTTATATGTTTTTTGACCGTAAAGGCATTGACGGATAAGGCTTTCGGCACACGGAATATTGCAATCAGGCTCAACATACATTGCGCCGACAGGCTCAAACTGACCGTTTTTCACCTTTTGTTGAAGTTCCTTGAACACTTCCGGATAATGCTTTTCCAAAGTTTCGTACACATACGGTTGAGTATGAGTATACTTAAAATCGGGGTACTTATCCATCAAACGAAGCTGAATAAGCACAGTACGCAAATTCTTTTGAACAGCGTGAATCCTGCGCCAGTAATACGCAATGTCAAGGTGAGAATGTGCAATAAGTGCGACATCGCCTGCACCCTTATAGGTGTCGTTTGCGTAGATAACCTCGTCAACATATTTCTTAGCTTCCGTAACACCTGTAAGCTCATCACCGTCAAAATCAATGAAGTTCATTGCATTGTTAAGTTCTCGGTTGAGAAAATCACGATAGTCCTCGTTGAACAAATCCGATTTTGCAATATCAAGCAAAAGTTCAAAATCCCAGACCAAATTCTGCACTTCGTGATTGACGGTACAAATATATGCGCCCTCAAAGATTTGACGGCAACCACGAACAGAAAGGCTTTCGGGATTTCGCTCGTCATCAGGCTTTGAACGGTTATAGCCCATCATTTCAAAGTGAAGCGTTTTTGTGTCGTCAACATAAGGAGAAAGGAGCATTCTCTCTCTGTTTGGGTCAACACCGCCAACATATTTGCCGTTGACCTTTACGCAGATTTCGGCTGCGGTTTTGAGCGAGAGCCACAATTCTTTGCCTTGAAGTTCTTTTGGAATGTCAACATCAGCCTTGATAAATGCCGTGCCGTCAGGAGTGAAATACATATCGCCTTTTTGGAGCGGTCTGTAATCATCGGAATAATATTCAAACTCCATTTCGGACACCTGACGGGCATCTCTGATCATCAAATTTGTTATTTCCCACTTGGAGGAATAAATGTGCCTTTTGAGCCAACCAAAGCGTAAATCTGTCCATTCTTCAGGACGCATAGAGCGTCTGACAACTTTTATATGTGCCATAGTTCAGCCTCCTTAAACATCCTGAAAATACGGCTTTTTTCTTATTGCCATGATATTCACATTTTTCTTGCAATCTCTTTTTATTTCGTCTTTTATCCAAGCAACGCATCTGTCGAGGATGAGGCACTTTGAACATTCGCCACGAAAAACAACAGTCAAGTCATCACCGCTGAGTGAATCGAATTCTATCCAACCGCCGTCACCTTGAATTTTCGGTTGAATGACGGTTTCTATATATTTTTGAATCTTATCCATAGCCACCTCACGCATTGATAATTGAAGAAATTATTTGTCTGATAGCTTCAAGTCGAGCCTTTGCGTTGCTCTTGTCAGGGTCTACAATTGAATAATAAACCTTGATTTTCGGCTCTGTTCCGCTTGGGCGAACAGCCATCCACGAACCGTCATTAAAAATATACTTGAGCACATTTTCCTTTGGCAAATCACGAATTCCGTCCTTGAAATCAACGATTTCCTTAATATCGGGTAAAAGTGCCGTGCCTTTATTTCTAAATTCAACCATAAGGTTTTGGATTTTTTCTGCACCGTCTTTGCCCTTTAAGACAAAACTGTCGAGGAAATCGAGATAATAACCATATTTATCGTAAATTTCGTTAAGACCGTCAACAAGGGTTTTGCCTTGATTTTTGTACCAAGCAGCCATTTCGCAAACAAGCATCGAGGACACAACGCCGTCCTTATCTCTTGCGTGAGTGCCGACCAAATAGCCGTACGATTCCTCATAGCCGATAACAAATTCCTGCTCACCCGATGCCTCAAATTTATTGATTTTATCGCCGATATACTTGAAACCTGTGAGAGTTTCCTCAACCTGCAAGCCGAAGCTTCTGCCGATATTTGCACCAAGTTCGGAAGTTACAATAGTTTTTACAAGAGTTGATTTTGAATTGAGGCTGTCTTTTTTCATAGTCAACACAAAGTTAACAAGCAAAGCGCCTGTTTGGTTGCCTGTCAAAAGAACATACTCACCGTTGTGCTTTACAGCAACACCGACTCTGTCGCAATCGGGGTCGGTGCCGAGAACGATGTCGGCATCCTTTTCTTTGGCAAGTTCAATGCCCAAAGTAAGAGCCTTTCTGTCCTCCGGATTCGGTGAAACAACCGTTGGAAAATTGCCGTCGGGATTTTCCTGTTCGGAAACAATATAAACCGTCTTGCCCTCAAGAACTTTGCGGACAGGAACATTGCCTGTGCCGTGAAGCGGAGTGTACACAATCTTCAACTCGCTGTGTTCATTATAAAGCGACTGCGTTTTAACAGCCTTGATAAACTCATCAAAAAGTTCGTCATAAACACCGACAATCATGCCATCGGAAATATATTCATCAACGCTTTTTACATCTTTATACACAGATGAATAATCGTCAATAGCATTGATATAAGAAAGCACTTCTTTTGCATCATCGGTGCAAAGTTGGCAACCTGTATTGTCATAAGCCTTGTAGCCGTTATATTCCTTTGGATTATGCGAAGCGGTAATCATAACACCTGCGTTGCAATGCAAATATCTTGTTGCAAAAGAAAGCATAGGAACAGGCACAATTTGAGTATAAGCATAAACCTTTATGCCCTGAGATGCGAAAACTCTTGCGCTGTCCCACTCGAACGCACGGGAATTAAGGCGAGAATCACAAGCGATTGCAACGCTGATTTCGCCGTCATACTTATCTTTGAGATACTTTGCAAAGCCGAGAGAAGCCTTGCCTACGGTGTATGAATTCATACGATTTGTTCCTGCGCCCATAATGCCACGAAGTCCGCCCGTGCCAAACGCCAAATCCTTATAAAATCTATCCTCGATTTCTTTTTTATCGGTGACAGATTCAAGTTCTTTTTTTGTTTCATCATCAAATGTCAGCCACAAATTATATTTTTGATTGATGTCCATAATTGTCCTCCTACCGCAAATAAATTTGCTTAAAGCGATTTGCCCAACAAAAATGGGATTTTATCGGGTTTATTATACAACAAAAGAGGTAGACAGGTCTACCTCTTTTTTGCAATTAATGAAATTTTTATTATTTCTTAGAAGCCTTTTTAGCAGCCTTTTCAGCCTTGCGGCGTTCAAGCTCTTCCTTCTCCTCAGCGATACGCTTTGCTTCTTCTTCAGCCTCTTGCTTTTCAGCGATGGCTACATTTGCCTTTGCAGTTTCATACTGAGCGGCAATTTCATCGAAGTGTGAGAAGTTTTCTTGTTGAGTCAAGAGTTTCTTTGCGTCAACATATGGCTTTGCGGCACGGTTGAACTGTGCGTGCTTATCCATTTCTGCCTTTGAAAGTTGGCGAACTTCCTTGCGTTCCTCAGAAAGCTTCTTGATTTCAGCCTTGAGTCTTTTAACTTCTGAGGAGTCCTTATCTTTCTTTGCAATATGGCTGAGTTTTGCAAGTTCTTCAATCTTTTCGTCAAGCTCGTCTTCCTTATTGAAATACTGTTCAATAGTTTCAAATCCGAGTTCCTTGAATTCGTTAACAGAACCAAAGTACTTGTTATAAGCCTTAACAGCCGAAATTTGAGTTTTTGCAAGTTCGATATAGAACTTTCTGATTTCTTTTTCTTCTTCTGTATTTGCAGGCATAGCCTTTGCCTTTGCGAGCTGTGCCTTTGCATCATCAAGTGAAGTGTTCTTGATGCCGTCAAGTCCTGCATCGAAAATCTTGTTGTATGCTTCGAGCTTATGCTTACCGAGTTCGGAATTAAACTTGTTAAGCTCATCTACAACGAACTGTGAAACTTCAATTTCTTCGTTAAACTCAAGAGCTTCTCTGTATGCTTTTTTAGCTGCTTTACGCTCTGCCTTATCGGATATGCCTTTATATGATGACTTATCAACAACCTTTGGTGTTGCAACTGCCATTTCCTTGGCATTGTTAACAAGGTCAATCATTTCAACAATATCTTTATCCTTCATAGCATTGTTGCCATAGTCCTCAAATACGGCACGAACCTTAAGAACACGAACATATGACTTTTGCTTCTTTTCTGTTAAATCGTAGAAGAAAAACGGAATAACATTGAGTGTTGCACCTACAGCAGCAACAAGAACCAAAACACGAAGAAGCGGCAACAAAATACCGTCTACATTATAAAGTGCCGATGATGGATTTGTAAAATTGTTTTGACCGCTTGCAAGTTGGTCTGAAAGCATTTGACCGATTGTTTGCTGTGAACCCGGAAGAATTCTTGACATAAGTCCAGAATCACCTGTAACTTTTTGTGCCATAACAGCAGTCATACCGTATTTTTCCTGAAGTGCAGGAAGAACACCGGCAGTAATAAGAGTAATAACGCTACCGATAGCGGCAACTGCTGCAAACATACCGTCGATACGCTCACCTGTCTTGTACTGCTGATAGTCACGAATATCGGCTTGAATCGACGGGTTAAGAATATGAGCAAACGCACCAACAATACCGTTAAGGTAAAGACATGCAAGAACTGCCCAAATTACATAGTTTTGAATGTTACCGTCCGGAGCGGCAGAGCTGTGGAAGAACGGATACATACAAAGAATGAACATAATGTTGAAAAGATTTGTAACAATCTGAACCTTTTTCTTACCCCATTTTCTGATACATAACGGAGCAAGAAGCATACCCCAAAGGGAAGCGTTGCCGTAAACGGCGGTTATGATTGCATATGTACCCTGCGAGCAGGCACCGCCATAGTTACAAAGCCAATAAAGAATGTTGGAATACGCTGTTTCGAGGAAACCGATCCATGTAGCAAGCGAAATAATCCAGAAATACTTGTTCTTTGCAACTTCACGAAGTGCGTCTGTAAACTTAATCTGAATAACGTGAGTTTTAGCCTGAATAATCTTTTCCTGTGTGTTTGCATAAACAATAAATACAAGAAGAATACCGATAACACCGATAACAGGGAAAGCAATTCTGTAAACCTTAATATCTGTTTGGTTTGTCTTAAGCATTGCTGCAATAAGAGGAATGATAAGGTTATATACGGTTGGACCGAACGAATAAATTACACTCTTAATTGATGCAACATCGGCACGCTCTTGTGAGTTTGGAGAAAGAACGTGAATAAGGTTTTCGTATGCATCATAGAAGAAGTTGTAGAAGAATTGAAGAGCAATGTTGAATGCAAGAATAACCGCACACTTTGCGATATATTCGCTGCTCTTGCCAAAAGCTTGACCGTCACCGACGATGAGGTGAAGTTTATCGTACGGGAACCAAACCATTGCAACAAAGATGATTGCACAAGGGATACCCATTCTCAAAAGATACGGTCGATATTTACCTGCTTTGTTTCGGGTGTTGTCTACTATATTAGCACGAACACCTGTAAGTGGAATACCTGACAAAATTGCGATAACGTACATAATGTACATATCTGTAAGACCGATACCGATTGTACCGGACAAGAATACGTTTGTTGCACCCAAGATACAAGGGTAGCTCATACAAACGATTAAGTATGCGCCTATACCGCCGAAAGCGTATGAGGCAATTTCCTTAAAGGACATATATCTGCCCTTTGCAGGCTTTTTCCAGTAGTATTTCACTTGATCAAGCAAGGTCTTTACTTTACCGGACTGCTGTGTTTTTTCAGCCATAAAAATTACTCCTTTACAAATACTTCCAATATGATAACACATCTTGTAATTAAATACAAGAAAATTAATTGAAAAGACAAAAATTTATACAATATGAATATTTTATATCTAAATTTAGTGCAATATTGTTAAAAAGTTGTAAAATTCAACGACAAAATATGCTTTTAAAGTATATTTTAATCATCAAAAAAATAAAAAACCTCCCCTTGCCGAAACGACAAGAGGAGTAACATAGAACATATTGAATTTTATTCGTAAAATCCGACTGATTTGATGTGAGGAGTCGAACGGCTTTGACGGATAACGAGTACAGCGCCGGTTGCCTTTTTGTTGAGTTTGACAATCTTCTTTGCACCAACGATTGTGCCCTGATAAGCACGCTTGTAGCTTCCGTTCGGCTTTTTGATATAAAGGTCGAACTTCTCAATTCTTTGAGAATAAGCCAAATCCTCGCTGATAACAAAATATTTGAGTTTCTTAGCAGAGTCAAAGTTAAATTCGAGATAGCCTTGATCGTCTTTGAGCTCACCGATATTCTGCTCCAAAACAGGATAAGCCGTGATGTCCTTGATTTTTTCGCCAAGGGCTTTGAGGCTGTGAACATCCTTTGCACAAATTACGCCCTTATCGGTTGGCGGAATATTGAGGAGAAGTGTGCAATTGTTGCCGACCGATGTGAGATAAATCTTGAAAAGTCGTCTTGCGCTCTTGACGGTTCTGTCGTCTTTTTTGTGATAGAACCAACCCTTACGGATTGAAACATCAACCTCGGCAGGATACCAAGAGAGATTTGCATTATTCTTGAGGATATTTCTTGAACCCAAGTCCTCATCCATAGTGTCTACCTTTTGAAGTCTTGCGGCGTCACCCTCTGCATTTTGGCTGTTCTTTTCGATAGCTTCGCACTGTTTGAGAGAAGCGGGAACAACAGAATATTCATTCTTTCTTGCCTTGCCTGCCTCATTGCCTACCCAGCGAATATCCTCACCGCAGATAGCAATATTTGCATTTGGCTGCATTGTGCGGATAAGTTTGTAATATCTCTGCCAATCATATGTAAACGCCTTTGCATTCGCACCCTTTGCACCGTCAAACC
>CABQCC010000044.1 GCA_902462495.1 uncultured Eubacterium sp.
GTATATATATAATAACAGATTATACATAAATTAACAAGAGGTTTTTATAATTAAAAACAAATCATATATTTTTCTTGCCAAAAACGACAATTTACTTTGCTTAAAACTTATTACAGATTTTTTGGCGACCGACGGATTTTCAAATGTTGTGATAAAATTCGGAGTTTGCGAAACCATATGTACCGCATCGAGCAAACGGTTAAGTCCTCTTACGGATTTTGTGGCAAACACCACGGGACATTCGAGCGCATAAGAAAGTCGAGCTTTGTCGATTACGATTCCCATTCGTCTTGCTTTTTTAACATCGGTCAGATACAAAACACATTTTTGAAAATCGACCAAGTCAACAAGAGTTTCAAAACAGCAAAAAACATCCACGGCTGAAAAAACAACAACCCTCACATTTGCATCATCCGGCGCTTCAACACGATATAGGGACGATTTGTAATAAAATCTATCCCCTGTTCTTTTTCGGGAAAGCGGACAAGTTAATTCGTGCACAAGGCTCTCACATTCGCCGACAAAGCCGACTGTACTTATTGATTTGATTTTAAGCATAAATATCACCACAGGATATACTATTACTTATCCTTTGGTTTTGTTACAAAGCTGACAACGAGTGCCGACAAAAGTGCAACCGTTATACCGCCTGCCGAGGCACACAACGGACCTGTCACAACGCCCAAAAAGCCTTTTTCTCTGATTGCTTCTCTTGTACCGCTTGCAAGAGCAGAGCCAAAGCCTGTGAGCGGAAGCGTTGCACCTGCGCCCGCAAAATCAATCAATTTGTCATAAATCCCGATTCCGCCGAGCAGAACCCCCAAGCACACGAACGAAACAAGGATTTTTGCGGGAGTGAGTTTTGTTAAATCAATCAGAAGCTGACCGACAACGCATATTAATCCGCCGACTACAAACGCTTTTAAAAACAACATAAAAAATCACCTAAATCTATCTTAACCGATTTAGGTGACTTTATTACAATATTGATTTAGCCGAGGTCAATAGGATTTGCATTGTCGTACTTCGCTTTTCTGCCGTACTTTTCTTCAAATCCCGGATTGATATAGTCCTCAACGATTCTGCCGTCACGAACACGAACAACTCGTTCTGCCTCCATAGCAATCTCATTATCGTGAGTGATAACGATAACGGTTCTGCCCTCGTCCTTGAGTTGGTGCAAAATCTTCATTACATCCTTTGTTGAACGAGTGTCGAGGTTACCGGTCGGCTCATCGGCAAGAATAACAGGAGGTGCAGCGGCAATTGCACGAGCAACCGCAACTCTCTGTTGCTGACCGCCTGACAAAGCCTTTGGCAAGTGGTCCATACGAGAGCCAAGGCCAACCTTTTCAAGTGCGGCGATAGAAATCTTCCTGCGTTCGTCCTTTTTCATACCTCTATAAACAAGAGGAAGTTCGACATTTTCAAGTGCAGTAAGTGACGGAATAAGGTTGAAACCCTGGAAAATAAAGCCGATTTCCTCATTACGAATAACCGACATTTCGTCATCTGTAAGGTCGTCAACAAGCTTACCGTTGATATAATATTCGCCCTCTGTCGGAGTGTCGAGCAAGCCAATCATATTCATAAAGGTAGATTTACCCGAACCCGACTGACCGATAATTGCAACAAATTCGCCACGGTCAATAGTAAGGCTGACGCCGTCAAGTGCGTTAACCTGGTTTTCACCCGGATTATAAATCTTATATACATTTCTTACATCAACAAGATGTTCCATAAAGCGACTCCTTTACGATTAGTATAATCGAATTATACAATTATTAATATACAAAGTCAACAATACTTTGCGAATATTCACACAGCATTTACAAATGCTATATACATAAACAAAAAATGAGGTGTTACCATGAGCATATCAAACAGCGATTATTCAAAAATGACAGACAAAGCAAGTCCGAATTCCCCTGTTGTGCAAAACTGCATAAGAGCATTTTTGTTCGGCGGAGGAATTTGCCTATTCGCTCAAGTGCTCAACACACTATATGAGAAAATCGGATTAAATACAGACGAAGTTAAACTTGCAACTCCGTCAACCGTCATAATAATAACGGCAATTCTGACAGGAATAGGCGTGTTTGACAAAATCGCACGCTATGCCGGAGCAGGAACAATTGTGCCGATTACGGGTTTTGCAAATTCCGTTGTGTCACCTGCACTTGAATTCAGGCACGAGGGGTATATACTCGGCACGGCGGCACAGATGTTTTCCATCGCCGGACCCGTGATTGTTTACGGCACGGCATCGTCATTTTTATACGGCTTGATAATTTACATTTTCAAGCTATATTAAATATGGTCTTTGTATTGCTCAGCGGTTATGATGCCGTCATTTACATTCAGCTTGCAAATTCGTGCATTGCGTGCGTCAAAAGCATCTGCTCCCAAGCCGTCATCATAATCCCTTGCGTGATAAATTGCATACCATTGACCGTTTTCTTTAATCATAGAATGATGACCCGTACCCTCCTCAAAATCGTTTGCTTTCATCACAGGACAATAGGTGTGGTCATCGGGATATTTTTCGAATTTAATTTTGCGAAGGTCGGTTTCGTCTGTTTTAGCTCTTGCGTAGCCGATATAATAGGTCGGCTGTTCGAAGCAGTTGCCGGAATACATAACATACTGCCAATCGCCCTCTTTGAAATAGAACGCACCCTCAATAGTATGCCAATGCTGACCTTTTTTATATCTGTCACGGCAATAAATATCCTCATCAAGAGTCGGTACAACAACAGGCACAGGATTGCCCTCAACTGTGAACGGGTCAAGGAGTTTGTCAACCGCAATATATGTGCCGATTCGGTCGCCCTCAAAGGTGTTTGTTGAATAAAAAATCCAAAGTCCCGCCTCATTTTGAACAACATGGGAATCAATAGAAAACGGCTCTATAAGTTGCTTTACAACCTTAAACGGACCGAGCGGATTGTCGGCAACCGAAACATGCATAGCACCTCTGTGACCGCCCTTGTCGGGTGTATATCCCTCAATTTCAAAAGAATTGTACATATAAAATTTGCCGTCAAGTTCTATAACACTCGGTGCCCACCACGAATCGTGCTTGCCGTCTGTGAGAACCATTCCCTCAAACTTCCAACCCTTTGTCAACTCATCCGATGAATAGGCATAAATTCCCTTATGCCCCGTGGTATAAATATAGTATCTACCGCCCGATTTCAAAATAAACGGGTCTGCCTGACCGATATAATTATCTCTGTCAACTTCTAATAAGTGCATAATTTTACCTTCTAATTTTTATTATTCTTTTCAGCCTCAAGTTCTGCCTTTTCTTTATAGAACATATTAGCCTTGAGATAAATTTCAATAAATCCACGGATAACTTCTGCCATTTCTCCCTCTCTGTAATTAGGAAGAAGAATATGCTCGTCATCATCAATGGCAAGCGGACCTCTTTCAAAATCGTTGAAAGTCGGCATAAGCGAATAATTTGTCTTTGTCTTTACGATTGAAATCATAGTGAAATCTTTGGTAGCGTTTGCAAAGCCTTTTTTCTTTGTGTAGCGTTCGATAGTTGAAGTGTCAACGCTGTCGTTATGCTTTTTTGTATAGCAAGCATTGATTACCTTTTCAATATAATTTTCAAGTGCCTTATCGGTATAAGGTGCTTTGAGAAGCAAAACAGTATCAATATCGGCAATTCCGTACTTGTCACTTTCGCCGCAAGGGATACCGATTAAGTTTTCGTTTTCGTCAACATAGACCGAAATTGTGTAAAACTCTCTGTCCATAACAAACCTCCGAATAGATCAGTATAATATAAAATTATATAATATATAATTGAAAATTTCAACAATAAATGATAATATAATAAAAAGCAGGTGACGATATGAAAAAAGCATTAATAACAGGCGGTGCGACCGGAATCGGCAAAGCGACCGCAATTTTGTTGCAACAAAACGGATACGATGTGTACATCACATACAACCAAACACAGCCGGACTATGAAGTGAACGCAATAAAGTGCAATCTTGAAAATATTGACGAAATCGAAAGTGCCGTTGATACAATCGGCAGAGTTGACCTACTTGTGAACAACGCAGGAGTGTCTATCATAAAAATGATAAACGACATCACAGCCGAGGACTACGAAAAAATGACTGCCGTGAACGAAAGGGCGGTGTATTTTGCAAGCAAGTTTTCTGCACTTAAAATGATAAGAGAACAAAGCGGTGCGATAATCAACATCAGTTCAATGTGGGGACAGGTCGGTGCTTCGTGCGAAACCCTGTATTCAATGACAAAGGCAGGAATTATCGGACTGACAAAGGCACTTGCAAAGGAACTTGCACCGAGCAACATAACCGTGAATTGCATTGCACCGGGAATAATCGACACAAGAATGAACAATATGTTTGACGCAGAGGAACTAAAAGAAGAAGTGCCTCTCGGCAGGCTCGGAACGCCCGATGAAATCGCACGAGCTGTGCTGTTTCTTGCAGAAAATCCGTACATCACGGGTCAGATTTTAGGCGTCAACGGCGGAGCTATAATATAACAACTTATAACATATATAATACAAAACAAACCGCAAGGAGCATTGAACTCTTTGCGGTTTTGCTGTTTATTGAGGGGTTACAAGGAGAGTGATTTTTTCTCCTGCAAGTGATGATTTTTTATGTTCCTTGGTCGGAGTCGGACCGCAAGCATTTGAACCTGCGCCGAGATGATAAGAATCAAAGTGCAAGAATGTTGTGTTACATTCCTGAAGATCCTCCATATGCTCTGCCTTTGCACATTGCTGTGATGTGTAATGGTCGGCAGAGAAAGTCATTTTTCCGTCAAGCGACAAGAACATAAGTCCCTTGCCGTCGTCATCGGTCACCTTTGCCCAGCGGACGCCTGTACGCATTGATGATTCCTGTGGTCTGACATAATCCTCGTGCATATCGGCAACCTTTGATTTATAAATTCCAAGCATTGCGTGCTCGCAGAAATCGGACAAATTGACGCTGTCGCCCATTCCGTAATACTCAACATTTGAATATTTCTTTGGCATTTCAAGAGTTAAGCCAAAGCGAGGAGCATTTGGCAAACGCATTGATTTTGTACACTCTGCGCTAACCTTGACTGCACCGTCATTGTAGATTTCATAAGTGATTGTAACCTTGCAAACTTTCTTTTTCTTGACGGTTGAAACATAGTGATTTGAAGTGATAACCAGCTTGTTACCCTCTGTGGCAAATGCCTTTGACGGAGAAATCGGCTTTTCAACCATAAGTTTTTCGGTTTCAAGTTCAAGCTTTTTCCAAGCACGCTTGAGATAAAGGTCGTTATCAATCGGGGCACGGAAAAGTCCGATACCAAAGCCTTTTGAACCACCCAAAGGTGCGGTGTTGATGTACTCTCTGCCGTCCTTTTTGTAGCTTACTACCTCACCCGACACGGTATCAAAAATAAGTTCGCCCGAATTGAAATAAACAAAAATTCTCTTTTCGCTCACTTCGGCAATCGGAGCATCCTTTTCGGTGTTCTCATAAACCTTGACATCATCGGCAAAGTTGACAATCTGCTCTTTTGCAACCTCAAAGTCGCCGTCAATATAAGTGAACACAAGTGCCTCGTCACCCTTTGCGTGCTGAATATCAAGCTTTACATTTTGATGTGAGCGTGGCTCTATATCAAGAGTGATTTCGCCCTCCTGCGCAACATTGCCTTCAAGGAGATACTGCCATTTTACTGTGTAATCCGCCTTTGTGAAGCATTTGTAATTATAAAATTCAAAATTATCGCCATCGTGCTTTATGATGCGAACAGGACGATAGCAGTTTTTCATTTGAAGTGCGCCCGAATGAGGGGTTCTGTCAGGGAAGAAAAGTCCGTCAACACAGAAGTTGCTGTCGTGCTTATTTTCGCCGTGGTCACCGCCGTAGGTGTATTTGTACAAACCGTCCTCGTGATAAATCGCATGGTCTGCAAATTCCCAAATGCAACCGCCCATCATATTGTTTCCGCACAAAAATGCCTGAACATAACTTTCGAGGTCGCCTGCACCAACGCCCATTGCGTGAGCATATTCGCAAAGATAAAACGGTTTTGTATAAAACTTCTTCGGAAGTCCCGAACCTTTTGCGATTCGGTTGACTATACCCTGCCAAGTATACATCTGAGAAATGACATCATACGCCCATCTGCGAGTACGAATAACACCCTCGTAATGAATAGGAATATCAGTAAACTTCTTTAATTCATTGTAGCAATAGTCCTGATTTTTATATCCGTGAGCCTCGTTGCCGAGTGACCACATAGTGATGCCTGCGTGGTTTTTATCTCTCTGATACATTCTGTACACCCTATCCCAATAGCGAGGTTGCCAAGCAGGATTATGAGAGCAAGAACCCGGTCTGTGATTTTCCACTTCACAGCCGTGAGTTTCGATATCAGCCTCGTCAACAACATAGACACCGTATTCATCGCACAAATCAAGGAAAATCGGGTCAGGTGGATAGTGAGAAGTACGAACGCAGTTGACATTGTACTCCTTAAAGATTTTTACATCTTTTTCCATATCCTCAACGGTCATAACATAGCCTGTTTTTGGATTTGTGTCGTGATGATTTACACCAAAGAGTTTGATGTTTTTATTATTGAAAGTGAAAACATTGCCTATTATTTTTATATGCTTGAAACCAATCGGTCGGCGAACAAGCTCAACAAGTTCTCCGCCCTTTGAAAGCGAAACAACAAGTGTGTAGAGATTCGGCGCTTCGGCAGACCACTCCTTGACATCAAGTGATGAAAAAGTGATTTTGTCAATTTGCTTCGAGTCAACATTTATTGACTTTGTGGCAACAAGCTCACCGTCATCAAAGATAGTTGCCGAAAGTTCGCACTCATCAACAAGTTTGAGTGACGGCAAAATAGTTAAATTATATGTAAGGTCGTTGTTGAACTTTGTTTTTGCCTCAAAATCGTAAATCGAGTTTTTCTCGTTTTTATAAAGAAGGACATCACGGAAAATGCCATTGTCACGGAACATATCCTGACATTCGAGATAAGTGCCGTTTGTCCACTTGTGATTGACAACAACAAGGTGGTTTTCGCCCTCTGTCAAATAATTGTTCAGCTCAAACTCCGATGTGTTGTGACTGCCCTCGCTGTAGCCGACATATTTTTCGTTTACAAACACATCAAGACCACCCGCAACACCCAAGAATGAAATGATATAATTCTTATTCAAATCATCAATTTCAAATGTGCGATGATAAACGCCTACCGAACAATCCGCCGGAATTTCAGGCGGAGTAGGCTTGAACGGATAACGGGAATTAAGGTAATACGGCTTTTCGTATCCCGTGTGTTGCCATACCGAAGGCACAGCAACTTTGTCAAATTCAGCGCTGTCTATATCGAGTTCGGTCGGCATAGCCGATTCACTTCTGTAATACTTAAAATCCCACTCGCCCGACAACACATCAACCATTGATGAAGAATATCGTTCTGTTCTGATGTCCGTTTTTGCCATTTCCTCAGGTGACGAAAACGAAATAAAATATGAACGAGGAGTCAGGACATTTTCCTTGTACACATCAAAATTTTTGTAATTATCATTCTTAATTTTGAATTTCATAGTTTCCCCTTATTATTATTTAAGTTTTGCGATTGTTACTCCGTCCTCGCCCTCGCCGTATTTGCCGAGGCGGAATTCATCAATATTCGGATGATGACGAAGTTCCTCCGTGACAACATTGCGCAGCACGCCTGTACCCTTGCCGTGAATTATGCGAACCTCTGTAATTCCGTTGAGCACGCATTTGTCGATGAATATGCCAAGATTGCCGATTGCTTCCTCGGCAGTTTGACCTCTCAAATCAAGTTCGGTTTTTACATCCGCATCCGCACGGGAACTTGTGCGATAAAGATTTCTCTGTGGCTTTGTCGGCTTTTTCTTTTTCTTTTCAATCAGCATAAGGTCGGACATTTTCACTCTTGTCTTGAACAAGCCCGACTTTACGGTAACATTATTATTTTTAACTTCGATTACTTCGCCCTCGCCGATACCTCTGATAACAACTGCATCACCGACTACGACTTCACGAGGGAGCTTGTAATCTTCATCCCAATTGTCCGCAAGGTCCTGCGGATTGATGAGGTCATCCATCTCGCCCATTTGGTTTTTGATGGCACGACGGGTTTTCTTTGCAAGTTCTGTTGCATTTTCAGGCGACTTTTCTTTTTTCATTTTTTCAAGTTCAAGGAGAAAATCGGACGACTGTCTCTTGGCTTGATTGATGAGTTTTTCGGCTTCTTTTTTTGCTTTTTCAAGTTCACGAGCCTTCAAGGTTTCTATCTTGTCCTTTTCCGACTGTGCTTTTGAAGCCATTTTTCTTGCCTGTTCGGTTGCTTTTTCAGCAGCCTTTTTCTCAATTTCAAGTTCGTGCCTTGTTGCTTCAAGCTTATCAAGCACGGCTTCAAAATCTCGATTATCGGAACCCACAATTTCTTTTGCTCGGTCAATAACATCCTCATCAATTCCGATATGAAGCGAAATTGCAAAAGCGTTTGACCTGCCCGGCACACCTATAAGCAAACGATATGTAGGCGAAAGAGTGTTTACATCAAACTCGCAACAACCGTTCACAACTCCCTCGGTGTCAAGAGCATACGCCTTTAGTTCAGCATAGTGAGTTGTGGAAAGTATCTTTGCACCCTTTTGTCGCAACTTTTCAATAATGGCAACGGCAAGCGCAGCACCCTCAACAGGATCTGTACCTGCACCGAGTTCGTCAATAAGGACAAGCGAGCTTTCATCCGCAACCTTTAATATATTTGCAACATTGGTGATGTGTGACGAAAAGGTTGAAAGATTTTGCTGAATACTTTGCTCGTCACCGATGTCCACCAAGATTTTATCAAAAACAGAAATCCTGCTTGACTGATATGCCGGAATGAGAAGTCCGCACATAGTCATAAAGGTAAGAAGTCCGACAGTTTTTATCGAAACGGTTTTACCGCCCGTATTCGGACCTGTAATCACAAGTGTGTCGTACTTTTCGCCAAGCGAAATATCAATCGGAACAACCTTGTTTTTGTCGATAAGCGGATGCCTTGCCTGCTTCAAATCAATCACGCCGTCGGTGTTGATTATCGGCTTGACCGCTTTCATTTTGTTGGCAAGATGAGCCTTTGCAAAAATAAGATTGAGGTCAACCGCCGCTTCATAGCTGTGCTTTATGCTTTCTCCGAAATTGCCTGCTTCAACAGACAATTCAAACAAAATACGATTGATTTCCTCTCGTTCCTTGCCCTTGAGCACTTTAATATCATTGTTAGCCTCAACAACAGAAATCGGCTCAATAAACACAGTTGAACCCGACGACGAGGTGTCGTGCACCAAGCCTTGAACATTGCCACGGCACTCACTCTTTACAGGAACAACAAATCGTCCGTCACGCTGGGTGACAATAGCCTCCTGCAAATATTTTGTGTAGTGTGGTGAGTGAATCATCGCATCAAGTTTTTCACGAATAGAAGATGACTTCGCCCTGATTTTTCGGCGAATATCATACAAAGCCTCGCTTGCCTTGTCGGAAATTTCATCCTCGCCGATAATGCAGGTAAAAATCTTATCCTCAAGATATTTATTCACGGTTATGCTCTCAAACAAGCTGTCAAGAGTTGTTCGCACTCCGCTGCAATGTCCGTGCCATTCATAAAGAATACGGACTGAACGGAGCGTTGACGCAATGTTGAGAAGCTCTCTTGTGTTGAGTTCTCCGCCTGCCGAAGCACGGGCAAGAGCACCGTTTACATTATACAACCCCGAAAATGACGGTGCACCAAAACGGGCAAGCAAAGAAAAAGCGTCCTCGGTTTGATTAATCATATTGCACACGACAATAAAATCCGAAGTCGGCTTGATGTTGAGCGCCATTTCTGCGGCATCATCACACGAAGTTTCATTTTTCAGCATTTCCAGAACCTTGTCAAGTTCCAGAGTTTCATAATTCTTTTCCATATCTATATAACAATTGTTTTGTAAAATTCCAAAGTAGTCAGCCTTCCGTCAATTCGGGAAAGCAAATATTTTTCAACAGTTGAGCAAAGAAGCGCCATATTTTCCTCACTCAAATTAAATGAAAACACCTTGCCGAGGTCAACAAAGCAGATAAATCTCATTGCAGTCACAACGGCAAGCGGAAGTTCAACGGCATTGTTGCGATAGCAATCCTTGCAATAAATGCACGCTTCTTCCATATCAAAATACATAATTTCGCTTTCGTATGTACCACAGCGGTAACAAGCCGTCAAGTCGGGCATATATCCGCCGAGTGCAAGCATACGAAGTTCAACCGTTGCCTTGATGAGCGGATGGCTTTTTTTGCCTTGGCACAAAAGATAAAGTGCGTTGAGCAAAAGCCGAAGCATACCCGGCATTGGTTGTTCCTCTGTTCCCAAAAAACAGGCAAGCTGTGCAAAGTACTGTGCAAGCGACAAAGTTTCAATATCCGAACGGAGATTGAAAAACACCTCAATTGAAGTTGCATTGTCGATGACATACGCTTCCTTGCTTCTGTACAGCGAAAACTCACTGTACGCAAAAAGCGAGGTTGCAGATAAATTTTGACTTTTGATAGTCTTTGCACGGCGAACAAAGGCTTTGATTAAACCAAAATCCTCGGTGATAACGGTTACAAGCTTATCGCTCTCCCCCACCGTCTGTTCTCTGATTATAAGTCCCTTTGTTTTTGTCTGCATCAGTCTGCACAACCTCGTTTTTATTTTCTGATTGTTTGTATTTCAGGTAATCCGAAACGCTGCCCGTAGACACAAAATTCTGCCATAAATTATCCATAAAAGCACCACCGTTACTATTTTATCCTATGGTGCTTCAAATGATTTGTGCCAAATTAATCCAAGCCGAAGTTATGAATTAATCCCTCACGGTTACGCCAATCTTCCTTTACCTTTACCCAAGTTTGAAGATTTACTTTTATGCCAAAGAAACTTTCCAAGTCTTGACGGGCATAAGTAGAAATCTTTTTGAGCATTGAGCCTTTTTTGCCGATAACCATACCTTTGTGGCTCTCTCTTTCGCAATAAATAATTGCTTCAATATCAAGAATGTCCTGATTGTCACGTTCACGCATTTTTTCGATAGACACGGCAATGCCGTGCGGAACTTCCTTGTCCATAAGTCTGAGTATCTTTTCTCTGATAATCTCTGCCGCAAGCACTCTTTCGGGTTGGTCGGTGAGAGTGTCATCAGGGAAAAAGTGAGGTGAGTCAAACGCAAGTTTTTTCATTTCGTCAACAAGTTCGCAGATATGCTCGCCTGTCGATGCACAAACAGGAACAATCGCTTCAAAATCGAACAAGCCGTTGAGCTGAACAATACGCTCCAAAAGTTCCTCTTTGTCCTTAATCATATCAATTTTGTTGATTGCAAGGATAACAGGCACTTTAAGGGTTTTGAACTTTTCAAGAAGCTCATACTCGCCCTTTTTGATGTCGCCCTTTGATTCAACAACAAAGAGGCAAGCATCAACACCGCCGATTGAGTCGCCGACTGCCTGATTCATTTTTTCGCCAAGTTTGTTGTGAGGCTTGTGATAACCCGGAGTGTCGGTGAAAACAAGCTGAATGTCACCCTCGGTGAGAACGCCCATAATCTTTGTGCGAGTGGTCTGTGGCTTTGATGACACAATGGCAATCTTTGTGCCCATAATTTTGTTGAGTATTGATGATTTGCCCACATTTGGACAGCCTACAATAGCAATAAATGCTGTTTTTGTCATTAATTAATCTCCCATATAATAGCTGTTGTCACGCTTGAGTCCGATTTTGGTAAGAACTTCCTCTTCCTTTTCACGCATATGTACCTGCTCGATACCGCCGTTTTCGTGGTCGTATCCAAGCAAGTGAAGCATTGAATGAACGGTCAAAAATCCGATTTCTCTTTGGAGAGAATGATTGTATGCCTTTGCCTGCTCCATAGCCTTTGGCACGCTTATAACAATATCGCCGAGAATTTTTGCACCCGTATCCAGATTTGTGTCGTACTCGCCGTTTTCGCCCATAGGGAACGAAAGGACATCCGTTTCTCTGTCTACATTTCTGTACTGAGCGTTGAGTTCATGAATTCTCTCGTTGTCAACGAAGCTTACGCTAACCTCTGCATCCGAGCCGAACTCCTCTGCCTGCAAAACAGCATTGCAACAACGGCGAATCAACATTCTTATTCCTCTGGGAACAGTAATTTCTTTTTGCTCGTCGGAGATTATAACTTTTACCTTATTCATTACTTATCTTCTCCTTTTCTTTTTTTCATTTGCTTTTCATCATATTTTTCATACGCTTTGATAATATCCTGAACAAGTCTGTGGCGAACAACATCCTTTTGAGTAAACTTGATAATTTCAATATCGTCAACATCTTTGAGGATATTCAAAACGGTTTTAAGTCCTGATTTTTTGCCATCGGGAAGGTCAATCTGTGTAATGTCACCGGTAACAACCATCTTTGACCTAAAGCCGAGTCGGGTCAAAAACATTTTCATTTGCTCCGGAGTTGTATTTTGTGCTTCATCAAGAATAATGAAGCTGTCGTCAAGAGTTCTGCCTCGCATATAGGCAAGCGGTGCAACCTCAATCGCTCCCCTCTCCTGATAATTTTGGAAATTCTCCGCACCGAGCATATCAAACAATGCGTCATAAAGCGGTCGGAGATAAGGGTCTACCTTGCTTTGCAAATCGCCCGGCAAGAAGCCGAGTTTTTCGCCTGCTTCAACAGCCGGTCGTGTGAGGATAATTCTGTTAACCTGCTTTGCCCTGAACGCAGTCACAGCCATAGCAACGGCAAGATAAGTTTTGCCTGTTCCGGCAGGACCGACGCCAAATGTGATTGTATGGTCGTCAATAGCCTGTGTGTACTTCTTTTGACCGAGAGTTTTAGGTTTGACTGGTCTGCCCTTTGCGGTTATGCAAATCGAATCATTGGTCATTGAAGAAATTTTGTCCTCGTTGCCCTCGTTGACTAAAGACAAAACATATCTTACATTTTGGTCGGTAAGTGCCGGCATGG
>CABQCC010000045.1 GCA_902462495.1 uncultured Eubacterium sp.
CCTCAACAACAGCTTCCGCCTGTCGGTGCAGTAACCGATTGCTCATTGCACAAATCGGAATTTCTTGCAGCTAAAGGATGAAAATGGCAAAGCGAAAAAAATCCGCACTCCCGGCAATACTTGCAATTGTTCTTGTTTTAATCATTTTGGCGACGGCTGTATTTTATTTTTACACCAAAATTACCGATGATATAAACGGCAAAAATCAAAGCAACGACACCTACACTCTTGTTATCCAAAAGTCAGATTTTGAGTATGAGGTTGGTCAAAAATTGGCAAATAATAAGATGGTTTGTTCCGATATTGTGTGGACAAATTGGATGAGCAACCACTATCCTGATTTTGAATATATCAACGGCGAGTATAATATGACCGCTTCGATGAGTTATGAGGAAATTGCCGAAAAATTGCAAAATCCCGATATTTCTCACAAGACTGTTAAGGTTTGTATTCCGGAGGGGACGAACGCTATGCAGATTGCAGACATTCTTGAAAAGAACGGAATTTGCAAGGCTTCTGACTTCCTTGAAGTCTGCAAATCAACAGACGGATTTGATTATGATTTCCTTAAAACCGTTCCAGATTCCGACCTAATTGCATACAAATTGGAGGGCTTTTTGTTCCCTGCAACCTACGATTTTGCAATGAATAGCGAGCCAAGGGACATTGCCGAGCAAATGCTTGATGCGTTTGATTATCGTATAACCGATGATATGGAAAAGTTCTGCACGGAAAACGATATGACTATGTTTGAACTTATCACTCTTGCGTCTGTTGTGCAGGAGGAGGCACTCGGTCAAAACTCTGCAAAGAACATTGCATCTGTCTTTATGAACAGGCTCAAAAAAGGCTCAAAGCTCCAATCTGATGTAACATATTTCTATGCACGTGACTTGCGTGATGACTACGGATTTTCACAAAAAGTATACGATGCGTATTATACCTATCGTTGCTCCGGACTTCCGGCAGGACCGATTTCAAACAGCGGTTCGGACATTGTTGATGCGGTTGTGAATTATCCGAAAACCGATTATCTCTATTTCTTCTCCGACTTGCAAAAGGAGTTCCATTTTGCAAAGGACTACAACGAGTTTGTTGAACTCCAAAAGAAATATCCGTGGAAATAATCCTATATATTTTTGGCTATCTGCACAAAGCGGATAGCCTTTTTTTGTTGAATATTGTCCCTATAAAACAGCAAAATTTTATGATAGAATAAAGGTGTATAAGTTTGTATAAAGATAGGTGATTTATATGGAAAAAATTGGAAAGAGGATGTTTTCGTTTGTACTCAGCGTTGTGCTTTGTATTACGACATTTTTGTCGACTATGCCTATTGACGCAGCAATCAACTTAGGTAGGGTCGAAACACAACCGGGCAAAGCATTGAACTATACGCTTGACAAGACTTCGGGACTTCTTACCATTTCGTGTAACAGCGGTACGGGAAACTTTGATATGTATGATTTTACCGATTTGAAGAAACCGCCGTGGATTAATGACAAACAATTAATCAAAAAGGTTGTTATTAACGAGGGCGTAACAGGTGTTGGCAGCTATGCATTTTTTAACTGCACAAATCTTACCACGGTTGTTTTGCCGAGTTCTATAAAAAGTATTCGTTCTTCACTTTTAAGTTCGACAGGTTCGGGCATTGGTGATGATTCTACACAAAACAATGTATCATATGGTGCATTTCGTGGTTGTACAAACTTGACCACTATCAATCTTCCTGAGGGCTTGGAGGAAATCGGCATTGCCGTATTCCGTGACTGTACTTCGCTTAAATCCGTTGTGCTGCCTGATTCTTTGGTTAAAATGGGCAGAGGTGCGTTCATTGGCTGCACAAGCATTCAAGAAGTCACCTTTGGAAACGGAAAGAACTTGACAGAAACAACCTCTCAAATTTTCTACAATTGCAAAAATATCAAAACTATTAATTGGGGAAGTATATCTAAAGTTTCTGAATGGTCGTTTTATAATACAGGACTCGAACAAATAGATTTGCCTGATCAGATTAAAACAATTTCTGCTCGTGCATTTGCCAATTGCCATTATTTGGACACGGTAACTATCAGAAATCGTCAATGTGCAATCGAGGATCTTGCGTTTGACAATGTTGGTGTAAGCGGCAATCAAAAACTAACTATTTGTGGCTACATAGGCTCAACTGCCGAAGAATTTGCCAAAAAAAGGAATTATGAATTCCAATCTCTTGACAATTGCAAGCACGAAAATACTCACATCAACATTTTGAAGCCTGCAACTTGTACCGAGGACGGTTTGCAAGAGGTGTATTGCGACCAATGTAACAATGTAATTGAACCAAATGTTGTGATTCCTGCAACAGGTCACGATTTTGAAATAACTTCAACAAAGGACGATACAACTACCGACGGACATATTCGTGAATTTCGAAAGTGCAAAACTTGTGGCTTTGAGGATGTCAAACTCACTCATGTTGAGGCAGAGGACAGCACCAATTTAGCAAAAAAATATATTTGGGTAGACGGTTATTATACCTACGAATGTAATGCTACATGCACTACTCGGGGTTGGGAAAAATACACCTGTACAGTTGACGGATGCGGTGCTACTCAAAGAAACGCCGTTAGAAAAGCAGGCCATAAGGTTGACAAGTGGACTGTCACCAAAGCACCTACCTGTACAGAAGCAGGTTCAAGAACAGGACATTGCTCAGTTTGCAACAAGGATGTAACCGAGGCTGTTGAAAAAACAGGACACACGCTCGACACCGAGCATCCCGTAAAGGTTGAAGATAAAACCGAAACAGACGGTCATAAATATTCAACATATGTTTGTACTGTCTGCGGTGAGCAGGTTGTTCAAAAAGAACATACCGCTTGGGTTGAAAACTACTATACAAGAGATACATATTTGCAACCGGGTTGCGAAACAAACGGTTATAGGCGTGACACTTGCGACATCTGCGGTGAAAAAAGAACCGTAACTCTTCCGTCAAACGGCGGACACAAATGGGAAGAAATTGAAACGATTGAACCTACTTGTAATTCAAAAGGTTATACAACCGTAAAATGTTCTGTTTGCGGCACAACAAAGAAAACCAATGAGGTTGAGGCACTTGGTCACAAATATGTTCTCCAAAAAGACAAAGTTGTCAAAGCAACCTGTACGGAAGCAGGCTCAAAAACCTATGTATGTTCTCGTTGTTCGGCATCAAAAACCGATGTGGTTCCGGCTTTGGGGCATGTTCCAAGCTCTCCAACCATAGTTGTTAAAGAAGAAGCAACTTGCGAAAAAGACGGCTCTGCACATGCAACTTGTGCTCGTTGTAAGGTCGAATATGATTATGTAGTCAAGGCTCTGGGTCACGATTATAAAAATAACGAGGTTGAACTCCCCGACAAGCCGGGACATGTTCTTTCAACTCCGATTTGTACCCGTTGCGGACAAAAGGAAAACGCAACCGTTGTCCACAAGGAATGGATTGAGGGATACTATAAACATACGGTGGTTAAAGAGGCAACTTGCCGTGTAGGTGAAGTGTATTTTGACACCTGCAAAATATGCAACCAAACAACACCTAACACCCAAGGCTCACCGCTTGGTCATGTGTTTGAAATGCTAACGGTCTATGAAGAACCTACCGAAACTGCCATAGGGGATAATATCAAAGTTGAGCCATACAGCATAGTTTACAAATGCAAGCATTGTCAAAGCATTGAAGCCAAAACAGGGCATGATGTCTTTTATATGTGGAATTCTCATTATTTGAACCTCACTCCTGATGCAAGAACAAGCTCAAGCTATGCGTCTTATTTGGATGTAAATAAGGACGGCATTATCAATGGCAAGGACTTTGCGACTATTTATCAATTGAGCAAAAAATATGATAAATATAAGGCTGAACAACAGCAACCCACCGAACAACAAGCAACCGATAAATAATAAAAAAAGCCGTTTCATACGGCTTTTTTTAGTTGTAACAGATTTGTAATTATTAAATTTTGTTTATATTCTTTACTTTAATAGTAATTTATATTATTATATATAAGAAAATATTGAAAAATATAACGGAGGATTTTTTATATGGGTATAGCATATAAAAGAATTTTGTTAAAGCTCAGCGGTGAGGTTCTTGCAGGTGCCGCAGGTAAGGGTATCGATAATGATACTGTATTGAGCATTTGCAAGGCAGTAAAAAAAGTAGCAGATGAGGGAGTTGAAGTCGGCATTGTTGTCGGCGGAGGTAACTTCTGGAGAGGCAGAACAAGTGAACATATGGACCGTGCAAGAGCAGACCATATCGGAATGCTTGCAACTGCTATGAACTCACTTGCTCTTTGTGATGCACTTGAACAACTCGGCGCTGATGTTAGAGTTCAAACAGCGATTGAGATGCGTCAAATCGCAGAGCCGTATATTCGCAACAAGGCTATCCGTCACTTTGAAAAGGGCAGAATCGTGATTTTCGGTTGTGGCACAGGCTCACCGTTCTTTTCAACAGACACGGCTGCCGCACTTCGCAGCGTAGAAATCAATGCGGATGCTTTGCTCAAGGCAACAAATGTTGACGGCGTTTATGACAAAGACCCTAACAAGTTTGATGATGCGGTTAAGTTTGACAATGTAACATTCCAAGAGGTTATCACTCGTGACCTCAAGGTTATGGATTCAACTGCATTTTCACTTTGCAAGGACAACGATATGCCGATTATTGTTTTCAACCTCAACGACCCTGACAACATTATGCGTGTCGTATCTGGCGAGAAAATCGGCACAACTGTCAGCAACAATCAATAATTAACATTCAAATAAGAGAGGTATTTAACTATGGATACAATTTTTGCAAAAACAACAGAGAGAATGGAAAAATGTCTTGACTCTCTTGACAGAGATTTTTCAACAATCAGAGCAGGCAGAGCAAACCCAAATGTTCTCAACAATGTTATGGTAGACTACTATGGCACTCCGACAAAGATTGACCAAATGGCTGCTGTTTCTGTTCCTGAACCGAGAATGCTTGTGATTCAGCCTTGGGACGCTTCAATGCTTAAAGAAATCGAAAAAGCAATCAATGTTGCCGAAATCGGAATCAATCCTCAAAATGACGGCAAGGTTATCCGTCTTACTTTCCCTCAGCTCACAGAGGAGCACAGAAAGACTCTTGTAAAGGATGTTTCAAAGCGTGGCGAGGAAGCAAAGGTTGCTATCCGTAATATTCGCCGTGATTCAATGGACGATGTAAAGAAGCTTAAGAAAGCAAACGAAATCACCGAGGATGAACAAAAAGACGGTGAAAAGAAGCTTCAGGATCTTACCGACAAATACATCAAAAATGTTGAGGAAATGACAAAGAAGAAAGAGGAAGAAATCCTTTCTATCTGATTTTGTAATTATCATTATGTGTGGGCGATGCTTCTGCTTCGCCCTATAACACTTTTTTAAGGAGACAAAAATATGGCTCTTTTTTCAAAAAAAGGAAATAACATCACTTCCGAAAGACCGCATTTTGATGTTCTTCCCGAGCATATCGGCATCATTATGGACGGCAACGGAAGATGGGCAAAAAAGCGTGGACTTCCTCGCACGGCAGGTCACAAGGAAGGTGCCGAAACATTCCGCACAATATCAAAGGAATGTGGCAGACTCGGTATAAAATCAGCCACTTTTTACGCATTTTCAACAGAAAATTGGAAAAGACCAAAAGAGGAAGTAGACGCAATTATGCGCCTGTTCAAACAGTATCTTCTTGAAGCAAAGGAAGATATTACAGCCGCAGAAAATAACAAACTTCGCTTTATCGGGCTTAAAGACGGCATTCCGGATGATATTCTCACTCTTATGGAAGAAGCCGAGGAAGATACAAAAAACAATACAGGCTGTGACATTGCTCTTGCCGTTAATTACGGCGGCAGAGAAGAAATTGTCAGTGCGGTTAACAAGCTTATCGCCGAGGGCAAAACAAAAATCACCGAGGACGATATAAGCAATAATATTTATACTGCACCTGATTGTGATTTGATTATTCGCCCGTCAGGTGAGCAAAGGCTGTCAAACTTCTTGCTTTGGCAGGCGGCGTACAGCGAATTTTGGTACAGCGATGTTCTGTGGCCGGATTTCACTGTCAATGATTTATACAAGGCTCTTGCCGATTTTGAAAACAGAAATCGCAGATTCGGAGGTTAAAAAATGAAACAAAGACTTATCACCGCAGGTGTTCTTTTGGCACTTCTTGCAGTTGTTGTTTGGCAAATATACACACCGCTGTTCATTATTGTAATTGCGTTTTTATCAGCAGTCGCAGCAAACGAAATTATGAAATGTGCAAAGGTTTCAAACAAATTTATCGTTATTCTCGGCACGGCTGTGGGTGCAATCATTCCGTTTACATCGAGCAGCAGTATTATGTGTCCTTGGATTAGCGAGGCAAAGTGGGGCAACTTTATTTCAACCGTTCCTCCTCTTGCATTTATTGTTTTGATAATTATTGCATTTTTCCTTGCAATGATTTTTGATTATGAACACACAAAGTTTGAGGATGTCGCAGTCAGCATTGTCGCTTCAATTGCTGTGCCTTACGGCTTCTCGATGTTCGCAATGCTTCGTGATATGTATGATTACAAAACACAGCTTGGCGTTTATCTTATTTTCTTCGGTCTTATTGCCGCACTCGGAACAGACACGGGCGCACAACTCGGCGGTATGGCATTCGGCAAGCATAAAATGGCACCGAATATCTCACCAAAAAAGACAAAAGAGGGTGCTCTTTGCGGAATTTGCACATCATTTGTTCTTAACGTGTTTGCAATGCTTTTGTTCAACAAAATTGCATACGCTCCGCTCAGCAAGGCTATGGTTACAACTCTTCTTATCGCAGAACCGTTTATCGCATTCCTCAGTATGATGGGCGACCTTTCTGCTTCTGTGCTCAAGCGTAACTTTGATGTAAAGGATTTTGGCAAAATCTTCCCCGGTCACGGCGGTGTAATGGACAGATTTGATTCGTCACTTTTCTCAATTCCGCTTACATATTGTGTGGTTGAGATTTTCAATAATGCCATAAGATAAACAAATTTAGCAGGTGAATTGATATGACAAAAAATATTTCACTTTTGGGTTCAACCGGTTCAATCGGAACTCAATCTCTTGATGTTGCAAGACTTCAGGGATATAAAATAAAATGCTTGACGGCTAATTCTCGTGTTGATGTTATTGAACAGCAAATCAGAGAGTTCAAGCCTGAACTTGTTTGTATGATGAACGAGGAGTCGGCAAAGGAACTTAAATCAAAAATTGCAGACACCGATACAAAGGTTGTTTGCGGTATGGACGGTCTTATTGAATGTGCAATATATGACGGTGCAGATACCGTGCTTAATTCCGTTGTCGGTATGGTTGGACTTCAACCGACTTTGGAGGCTATCAAGGCAAAGAAAACAATTGCACTTGCAAATAAAGAAACACTTGTTGCCGGCGGTCATTTGGTGACAAATCTTGCAAAGGAAAACGGTGTTTCAATTCTTCCTGTTGACAGCGAACATTCAGCGATTTTCCAGGCTATGCAAGGCTCGCCTAACAAAAAAGCAATCAAAAAGATAATACTCACGGCATCGGGCGGACCGTTTTTCGGCAAGACTTTGAGCGAACTTGAAAATGTCACTCCTGCCGATGCTCTCAAACATCCAAATTGGGATATGGGCGCAAAAATCACTATCGACAGTGCCTCAATGATGAACAAAGGTCTTGAATTTATCGAGGCAAAGTGGCTGTTTGATATGCCAAACGATGATATAGAAATCGTTGTGCACAGAGAGTCGGTTGTTCATTCGGCTATTGTTTATCAAGACAATTCGATGATTGCACAACTCGGCGTGCCTGATATGCGTATTCCTATTCAATATGCACTCACATATCCCGAAAGAGTGGAAAGTCCTGTCGGCGAACTTTCGCTTGCAGATTATGGCAAACTCACATTCTTTGAGCCTGATTACGACACTTTCAAGTGCATAAATGTGTGCAAGGATGCAATCGAAAAAGGCGGACTTCATCCTGCCGCAGCAAACGGTGCAAACGAGGAAAGCGTAAAACTCTTCCTTGCAGGCAAAATTAAATTTACGGATATTGCATATCTTAATAACGAGGCTATGCTTCGAGCAGACAGCAAATCTGATTTTACTCTTGATGATGTGCTTGAGGCAGACCGTAAAGCAAGAGATTATGTATTGGAGTGCGTTGATTAATGTCACACATTTGGCAAACTGTTTATCCTATATTGATAGCAATTCTTTTCTTTGAACTCATCATTTTGGTGCACGAGGGAGGACATTTCTTCGCTGCCAAACTGATGAAAGTCAAGGTTAATGAATTTTCAATCGGTATGGGACCGAAACTTTTTCAATTTCAAAAAGGCGACACCAAATTCACCCTCCGCCTTATTCTCTTTGGCGGTTATTGTGCCATGGAGGGCGAGGACAGCGAGAGCGATGACAAAAATTCTTTTGCCAACAAAAAGGTGATTCAGCGAGTTTTCGTTGTGGTTGCCGGCGCTGTGATGAATTTGATTTTGGGCGTGCTTATCATTTTAGGCATGGTGTGTTCACAGGAACTTGTGGGCACTCCCGTTGTTGCCGATTTTGACAAAAACGCTGTGTCAAATGCTTATTTACAGCAGAACGACAGGATTTTAGCCATTGACGGTATGCGTGTTTACACAACCACCGACATCACCACAGGCTTTTCAAGAAGTGCTGACGGCGAGGTTGAGTTTTTGATTAAGCGTGACGGCAAAACAAAAACCGTTAATGTAAAATTCAACACGCAAAAAATTGACGGTAAAAACTATATTGATATGGATTTTTACCTCTACGGTGTTAAAAAAACCGTGCCGAATGTTTTGAGGGAAACGGGCAGGCAGTTTATGTCGTTTTGCAGAATGATTTTCCTATCCCTCCACGATTTGATTACAGGAAAATACGGTCTTTCTGATATGAGCGGACCTGTCGGCGCTGTGTCTGTTGTGTCGGGTGCTGTAAAAATGAGCCTGACCTCAACATTCAGAATAATGGCTTTGCTCACGATAAACATCGGACTTTTCAATCTGTTTCCGTTTCCGGCACTTGACGGTTGGAGATTGTTCATCCTTCTTTATGAGGGAATATTCAAGAAAAAGCTTCCGCAAAAATTCGAGTGGATGATAAATGCAGTCGGTCTTGTTGTTTTGCTCGGACTGATGTGCCTTGTCACTTTTTCTGACATAACAAAATTGTTTTAACTTCACGGAGTGATGATTATGAGAACTTCTAAAAAAATAAAAGTAGGCAACACATTTCTTGGTGGCGACAGTCCTGTATTGGTGCAAAGTATGCTCAATGTTCCGTCAACGGATATTGACGGCTCTGTAAAGCAGGCAGTTGAGCTTGAAAAGGCAGGATGCCAAATCATACGTTTTGCTATTCCAAACGAGGAGGCTCTTGCGCTTATTGAACCAATCAAAAATGCAACTACCGTTCCGCTTGTTGCCGATATTCATTTTGATTACAGACTTGCAATCGGTGCCGCCGAAAGAGGAATAGACAAGATTCGTATCAATCCGGGCAACATCGGCTCTGAGGACAGAGTAAAGGCTGTTGCCGATATATGCAAACAAAAGGGACTTCCTATCAGAATCGGTGTAAACAGCGGTTCGCTCGAAAAGCATATTCTCGAAAAATACGGCTCTCCGACTCCCGAAGCTATGGTGGAATCGGCACTTTTTCACGCTTCACTTCTTGAAAAATCTGATTTTGACGATATTGTTATTTCAATCAAGTCGTCAAATGTAAACACTATGATTAAGGCTTATGAACTTGCCGCAGAGAAATGTGATTATCCTCTCCACCTCGGTGTAACAGAGGCCGGCACAGAGCGTATGGGCATCATCAAATCCGCTGTCGGTATCGGTTCACTTCTCACTCACGGAATCGGCGACACCATCCGTGTTAGCCTTACCGACGACCCTGTGAAAGAGGTTTATGCCGCACAGGATATTTTGAAAGCAATTGGTCTTAAAACCGATTGTCCGTATCTTGTTTCTTGCCCGACCTGCGGAAGAACAAGAATTGACCTTGTAGGTCTTGCAAAGCAGGTTGAGGAGCGACTTCGTGATTGCAAAAAGCCGATTACCGTTGCTGTTATGGGCTGTATTGTTAACGGTCCGGGCGAAGCAAAAGAGGCAGACATCGGAGTTGCGGGCGGTGACGGTTGCGGACTTATTTTCAAAAAAGGCGAAATTCTCCGCAAAGTTCCCGAAAATGAATTATTAGACGAATTGATGAAAGAGATAGACAAACTATAATGGCGAAAATATACGATTACTTTTCTCAATATATTGACGGCAACGATTTGGCGGTTGTCGGCAGCGGCGAAATAACTCGCTTTGCCGTTTACCGTGAGGAGCGTAGGCTCATACTCGGTGTTTTTCTTGACAAAACCGTTGATTATTCAGTTATTGAGCGTATTCAAAAATCACTTGTAAAAAATCTTCAGCTTGAAAATGCTGAAATTAATATAAAATATCCAAGCAGTCTTTTCAGCACGGAAACCGTACCTGTTGTTCTTTCAAAAGTCGGTGCACTCAATCCCGTTGTTAACGGATTTTTTGACAATGCTGATGCCGAAATCGAGGATAATATTCTCACCGTTTGCCTTAAAAACGGCGGAAAAGATTTGCTTGAAGCTCAAAATGTTAATAAGGACATTATTCGTGCCGTGTATGATATGTTTGGCGTTGACCTTGACGATGTTTCATTTTTAGAGGTTGAAACCTTTGATATGGAATCGGCTGTTCGTAAGGCAGCAGAAGCAAAGGCGGCAGAAAAGGCAAAAGAAGAAGCTGAAAAGGAAAAATATGTTCCTCACATTCAGCTCGGAGATTTGCCGCTTTATGCCGACACACGCAAGCAGATTATGGGCAGACCTATCAAGGATTTGCCAAAACCAATCAAAGAGGTTATGCCTGATGACGGCTTTGTAACCGTTTGGGGCGATATTTTCAACCTTGATGTTCGTGACACAAAGCGTGGCGACTCCCGAATTTTAACTTTTTGTATCACAGACCAAACATCTTCCGTGTCGGTTAAAATCTTTGAAAAAAGGAATATAATTGACCCGATTATCAAAAATCTTGAGTCTGCCCAATCAATTATCATCAGCGGACTTTACAAACTCGATACATATATAAATGAATATATTATTATGCCGAATCATATCGAGTCAGTCAAGAAAATTGAAAAGCAGGATAATGCCGAAGAAAAAAGAGTTGAACTCCATATGCATAGTTCTATGTCTGAAATGGACGGTATGACTCCTGTTTCAAAGCTTGTTGAGCGTGCGGCAAAGTGGGGGCACAAGGCTGTTGCAATCACCGACCACGGCGTTGTTCAGGCTTTGCCGGAAGCATACGCCACCGCAAAATCAAAGGGTATAAAACTTATTCTCGGTATGGAGGGATATTTGGTTGACGACACCCTCTATCCTGATTTTATGAATATGAAGCCGAGGGATTTCCAGCGTCATCATATTATTCTTCTTGTCAAGGCGGACAATTCTATGCCTATGCGACTTGACGAAAATTGGCGACCTGTTATGGACGAGCCGGAGGACGGAATCCTCCACCGAGGCAGAAAAAATTTGTACGAACTTATTTCAAGTTCAAATGTTAAGACCTTTAAAAAGCGTCCGCTTATTCCGAAAACTATGCTTGCCGAAAAGCGAGAGGATATTTTGATTGGCTCTGCTTGTGAACAGGGTGAGATTATTCAGGCTATCCTCAGGGGAAAGTCGGATGACGAACTCTTGAAATTGGCGGAATTCTATGATTATTTGGAAATTCAGCCAAACGGAAACAATGAATTTATGCTCCGCACAAGCGACCAAGAGTACACAACGACTAAGAGAGGCGAGCAAAAATTCAATCCTTATTGGCGAGTTAACACCGAAGAAGATTTGATTAATATCAACAAAAAGGTTATTGAACTTGCCGATAAACTCGGAAAGCTTGTTGTTGCAACGGGTGACGTTCATTTCCTTGACCCCGAAGATTCAAAGCTCCGTGCTATTGTTATGGCATCAAAGGGTTTTGACGATGCCGACCATCAGGCACCGCTTTATTTTAAAACAACCGATGAAATGCTTGAAGATTTTTCGTGGGCAGGCGACAGAGCAAAGGAATTTGTTGTTGACAATCCAAACAAGATTGCCGATATGATTCAGGACAAACTTCCGCCGATTCCTCCGGGAACTTATCAGCCTTACATTGAGGGCGCTGATGATGAGCTTACCGAAAAGTGCTGGACAACTGCGAAAGAACTTTACGGCGACCCTGTTCCCGAATATGTTGCCTCCCGCCTTGAAAGAGAACTTAATTCAATTATTTCTCACGGCTACGGCGTGCTTTATGTAATCGCAAAGCGTCTTGTTGAGGAAAGCGAAAGACGAGGATATTTGGTTGGTTCAAGAGGTTCTGTCGGTTCATCTCTTGCCGCCCAC
>CABQCC010000046.1 GCA_902462495.1 uncultured Eubacterium sp.
TCGTCAAAACATATTCCGTATAGAACAAAACAAAGTTTTGTAAGTATACTACATATGTTTTTCCTCTTTCCAAAAAATCCACGGATTTTTTGGAAGCCTTATATTTGCTTGTTTGCAAAAAACGAAAAACGCCAAAAATGCCGTAGGTATCAAACCTACGGCATTTTTAAAACCCAACCGTCAACACTTCGTGTTGCCACCTTTACTGCGTAGACGCCCCCTTTTGTCTGCGTTGCAGACATTTCCCCCGATTAACGGGGGAATCACCTTTTAAAAAGAGGAGGCATAATTCAGTTGATTATATTTTGGCGTGTTTCAGGAACTTTATCGGCAGACTAATTATTTAATAATTGTGCCCATTGTGTTTGGCTTCATACCTGCTGCGTTTGCTTCGTCTGTGTCGATGTGCATAGCAAGTGCATAGCTGTCGCTTACTCTGACAACAACATCACCGAAAGTGAGGTTTCTGCCGTCTGCCGATGGAATTTCAACCGAAACAATTTCGCCGTTTGTAAGACCGAATTCCTCTGCGTCCTTTGTTGTTGCGTGGATGTGACGCTTTGCTGCGATAACACCGCAAGCGATTTCAACTTCACCGCATGGACCAACGAGCTTGCAAGTGCCTGAGCCCTCGATGTCGCCTGATTCTCTTACAGGAGCAACAACGCCGATTGAACGAGCATCTGTGAGGGAAAGTTCAACCTGTGTTGCATTTCTGCATGGACCGAGAATTGAAACTGCAGGGAACTCACCCTTTGTGCCGACAACTCTGACTCTTTCTTCACAAGCGAATTGACCCGGTTGTGAAAGTTCTTTCTTAACTGTGAGCTGATAGTCCTTGCCGAAAAGTGTTTCCAAATCTTCCTTTGATACATGAACATGACGAGCAGAAATTTCTACTACTACTTGATTAGCCATAATTAATCCTCCAAAATTAATTTCTTTTTTAACAGCTATATTTTATACCATTTCATATTGTTTTTCAACACTTAATTTGTTATTATTTAAGAAGTATAAATTTATTTGAAAGAACGGTTGGTTTTATGTATAAAAATTGGAGCAAAAAGACGGCAAAAAGATTTTTAGCAGGCACTTTGATAACCTTTTTTGCATTTTTCGGACTGACTTTGATTTTGGTTGTTGCGATTTCGAGCAGAGATGATATAAACATTGCAATGTCGTTTGGCGAAAAGGTGCTTTTGTCGATTATTTGTGCGCTTGTTCCCGTGTCGTCAATAACAGGATTTTGCGTGGGATTTATCAGAATTGACGAGTTGACAACAAAGCAAATTGTGCTTATGGTTGTTTTTTGTATTCCGATGGTGGTGCTGTCTGTGCCTTTTGGCTTTGCAATGCTTGTTCCAACGGTGGTAAAATGCCTGAAAATCCTACAAAAGACTTGACAAATATAAATTATAATATATAATATAGATAATCGAATGTAAATCAAAGTGAGGTGAACCCAACGGGTTCGCTTCTTTTTATTGTAGGGAGGATTGTGAATTGGCGAAGCCTACAACAGTGCAAAGGGTTGAGGAAATAATCAAGCCTATTGCAGACGAAATGGGATATGACCTTTGGAACATTCAGTTTGCAAAGGAGGGCTCGGATTGGTATCTGCGTATCTTTCTTGACAAAGACGGCGGAGTGGATATGAATGATTGCGTTGATTTTACTCACGCTATATCAAAACCGCTTGACGAGGCAGACCCTATCAGCCAAAGCTATATGATGGAGGTCAGCTCACCGGGAGTTGAAAGAGAACTTGTCAAGGATGAGCATTTTGAAAAATATATCGGCTCACCTGTTATGATGAGAACTATCAGAGCTATTGACGGAGTTCGTGATTTTAACGGAAAACTTGCAAGCTATGAAAACAAGGAAATCACCGTTGAACTTCAGGACGGTCAAACTGTTACGGTTAACAAAAAAGACACCTCTTATGTAAAACTTGATGATTTTGACATCAATGATTTTTCAAAAGGACTTTAATTAATTTTGAATTTTATACCGAAAGGATGAATAGGAAAAAATGATGAACAAAGAATTTTTTGAAGCAGTAAAAATGCTTACAGCTGAAAAAGGAATTCCGGAAGATTATCTTTATGAAAAGATTGCTGCCGCAATTATTGTTGCCGCAAAGCACGATTACAACGGCAAGGACATTGTACATTGCGACATTGACCCGGAAAAAATGAGCATTAAGGTTTATGTAACCAAGAATGTTGTTGAAGAAATCGAAGACCCTGATACAGACCTCACTCTTGAGCAGGCACAGCTTATCCGCAAGAGTGCAAAGGTCGGCAAGACAATCGACATTCCGCTTAAAACAAAGAACTTTGGCAGAATCGTTGCTCAAACCGCAAAGCATGTTATCCGTCAGGGTATCCGTGAAGCAGAAAGAGGAAAGATGCTTGAAGAGTTCCAAAGCAAGAATCAAGAGCTTCTCTCTGCAAAGGTTAACAAGGTTGACCCTGTAACAGGCAATGTTTATCTTGAAATCGGTCACAGTGAGGCTGTTCTTCCAAAGGCAGAGCAAGTTCCGGGCGAAACATTTGTTGAGGGTCAAATCACAAAGATTTTCGTTGTTGATGTCAAGGACATGGGCAAAGGTCCAAAGGTTATGATTTCAAGAACTCATCCGGGTCTTGTAAGACGCCTTTTTGAAACGGAAGTTCCTGAAATTTTTGACGGCACAATCGAGATTATGAGCGTTTCCCGTGAGGCAGGTTCCCGTACAAAGATTGCCGTATATTCAAAGGACGAAAATGTTGACGCTGTCGGTTCATGTATCGGACCAAAGGGTCAGAGAGTTTCAAATGTTGTTGACGCTCTCGGCGGTGAAAAGATTGATATTGTAAAATACAGCACCGACCCTGTTGAATTCGTTTCTGCCGCACTTGCACCGTCAGATGTAATTTCTGTTGAAATTCTTGACGAGGAAGCAAAGTCTTGCAGAGCAACAGTTCCCGATGACCAGCTTTCACTCGCAATCGGCAACAAGGGACAGAATGTTCGTCTTGCCGCAAAGCTCACTTCTTGGAAGATTGACATCAAACCTGAATCGGGCTTCTACGAGGGTGCAAGCGAGGACACGGTTGAAGAATAATTATTTTTTACAAAGGTGATAGCTTATGAAAACAAAAAAAGTGCCTATGAGAATGTGCACAGGCTGTGGAGAAATGTTTGACAAACGAACTCTTGTGAGAGTTGTCAAAAGTCCGGAGGGAGAGGTCAGTCTTGACCTCACAGGCAAAAAAGCCGGCAGAGGTGCTTATGTTTGCAAAAGCGCAGACTGCTTGAAGCAAGCAAGAAAAAAGCGTGCCTTTGAAAGAGCGTTTTCTATGAAAATAGAGGACAGCGTATACGATAAAATGGAAGAAGAAATTTCAAATGCCGAATAAAAAATATCTCTCAATGCTGGGAATGGCAAGAAGAGCGGGCAAACTTTCTATGGGTCACGATATGGCACTCAAAGCCGTGATGGAACATAAAACCGAGCTTGTGATTTTTGCGTCGGATGTGTCACAGCGACTTGTCGGCGAATTTGATGTTGCCATAGAAAAGTCAAAGCACGATGTAACCGTGAGCATTATTCCCGAAACGATTAACGACATCCACAGGGCCTTGGGCTACAAGGCGGGGGTTATTACGGTTGATGACAAAAACTTTTCCGGCAGAATAAAAGAATTGATTAATCAGGAGGAAAACGAGTATGGTAATAAAGATTAAGGTTTCCGATGTTGCAAAGGACTTCGGAAAGCAAAACAAAGAGATTATCGAAGTACTTGACCAATACTGCGAAGGTCCTGCAAAAAAAGCTGCAACTGCACTCAGCGAGGATGAACTCAACATCCTTTTTGATAAGCTTACACAAGCAAACAGCGTAAGCAATTTTGATGATTACTTTGCACAGAAAAAGGCTGCCCCAAAGAAGAAGTCGGCTCCTAAAAAGGATGCAAAGAAAGACAGCGCCGACCCTAAGGACGAGGCTAAGAACAAGAAGCGTCAAAGTCAGGCTGCTATTCTTCAAATGGCAGAGCAGGCTGCAAAGAGAGCAGAAGAAAAAGCAAAGAAAAAGGCAGAGCAAGCACCTCAGGCAAGAACCAAGGGCGAGGCTCGCCATATAGACACAAGAGTTAACAATGTTGACCTTGAAAAGTACAATCAAAAGTATGAGGATATTTCACCTGCAAACACAGTAGGCGATTATCAAAAGAAGCAGAAGCTTAACCAAAAGTCTAAGCAATACAGAAAGAAAAAGCCTCAGGGTATGCACGCTCGTTCAAAGAAAGAAACAGAAGCACAGCGTCTTGCCCGTATTGCAGAGCAGAGAAAGAAGCAACAAATCAAGATTACAGTCGGTGACGAAATCACTGTCGGTGAACTTGCATCTCGCCTTCGTCTTGCTGCAAATGAGGTTATCAAGGCACTTATGAAGCTTGGTATGATGGTATCTGTAAATGAAGTTATCGACTACGATACAGCAGAAATCGTTGCAACAGAGCTTGGTGCAAAGGTAGAAAAAGAAGTTGTTGTTACAATCGAGGAACAGATTATCGAGGCAGAGGTTGAAAACGATGAAAACGCCGTTACCCGTCCTCCTGTTGTATGTGTTATGGGTCACGTTGACCACGGTAAGACATCTATCCTTGACGCTATTCGTAACACATCCGTTACTTCAACCGAGGCAGGCGGTATCACACAGGCTATCGGTGCTTATCAGGTAGTAACTCCTGATAAACAGGTTATTACTTTCCTTGACACACCGGGTCACGCCGCATTTACCGCAATGCGTGCAAGAGGTGCAATGAGCACGGATATTGCCGTTCTTGTTGTTGCCGCAGATGACGGTATTATGCCGCAGACTATTGAGGCTATCAATCACGCAAAAGCAGCAGGTGTAGAAATTATTGTTGCCATCAACAAGATGGATAAAGAGGGTGCAAATCCTGACAGAGTAATGCAACAGCTCACAGAGCACGAGCTTGTTCCGGAAGAATGGGGCGGCGATGTTATCTGCGTTCCTGTTTCTGCAAAGACAAAAATGGGCATCGACAAACTTCTTGAAACAATCAACCTTGTTGCAGAAATGTGCGAACTCAAGGCTAACCCTGACAGAAGCGCAAGCGGTGTTGTTATCGAAGCTAAGCTTGACAAGGGCAGAGGTCCTATTGCAACCCTCCTTGTACAAAACGGTACTCTCAACGCAGGCGATGTAATCGTTGCAGGCACAGCAGTCGGCAAGGTTAGAGCAATGGTTGACTGTCAGGGCAAGAAGATAAACAGCGCAGGTCCGTCAGTTCCTGTTGAAATTATGGGTCTTGACCAAGTTCCTATGAGTGGCGACCTCTTCAATGCTGTTTCTGATGAAAAACTTGCTCGTCAGCTTGTTGAACAGCGTAAGGCAGAAGCAAAGGAAGAAGAATTCAAGGCATTCCAGAAAGTTACACTCGACACTTTGTTTGACACTCTCCACGAGGGCGAACTCAAGGACCTCAACATCATCGTTAAGGCTGATGTTCAAGGTTCGGTTGAGGCTGTTAAGCAGTCGCTTCTCAAGATTGAAAATGACGAGGTCAGAGTTAAGATTATCCACGGCGGTGTCGGCACAATCAACGAAAGTGATGTTATGCTTGCAAACGCTTCAAACGCAATTATCGTCGGCTTTGCAGTCGGTGTTGACCCAATCGCACAGGAAAGTGCAAACCGTGACGGTATCGAAATCAAGACTTACGATATCATCTACGACGCTATTGAAGATATTGAAAATGCAATGCGTGGTATGAGAGCACCTAAGTACCGAGATGTAGACACAGGTGCGGCAGAAGTTCGTGAGGTTTACAAAATTTCATCTGCCGGCACAATCGCAGGCTGTGTTGTTACATCAGGCAACATCAAGCGTGGCGGTAAGGTTAGAGTTATGCGAAACGGCAAGGAAATCGCAGATGTTGACATTGCTAACCTCAAGAGATTTAAGGATGAAGTTAAGGAAGTATCATCGGGTTATGAATGCGGTATCAGCCTTGCAGGTTTTGATGACATTCAGGCAGGAGATGCTTTCGAAGCTTATATTGTTGAAGAATACAGAGATTAATCAGTAGACTGCCGATAAAGCAAATTCAAATGCTTTCTCAACAGTCTGTGCAGGAGATTTTATGGCAGGATACAGAATAGACAGAATTACAGAAGATATAAAAAGAGAGCTTATCGCAATTCTCCGTGAGGTCAAAGACCCACGAGTAAGCGGTATGCTCACAGTTGTTAAGGTAGATGTCAGCAACGATTTGAGCTATGCAAAGGTGTACATCAGCGCTCTTGAGGGCGTTGACAAGGCAAAGGAAGCAGTAAAAGGCTTAAAGGCGGCACAGGGATTTATTCGTGGTCGCCTCGGCTCATCGCTTCACCTTCGCAAAACACCGGAGCTTCGCTTTGTTGCGGATGATTCTATCGAAAAGGGAATGGAGCTTTTTGATAAGCTAAAGGGTATAGAAGCTAAAGATGAAGATTAATGTTGAAAAGTGTGCAGGTTTGCTCAAAAAAGAGGATTGCTATGCAATTCTCTGCCACGCTCATCCCGACGGTGACACCTTGGGAAGCGGATACGCACTGCTTCGTGCTTTGCAAAAAATGGGCAAAAAGGCAAAACTTATTTGTGATGATCCTATTCCGACAAAATATGAATATCTTTATGATGATATAGAGGTTCAGGAGTTTGACGAGAAGTATGTTATCGCCGTTGATGTTGCAACGGAAAATCTTCTCGGCGGACTTCAGGACACCTATTGCGGAAAAATTGATTTGTGTATTGACCACCACGGCACAAACACAGATTACGCAAAGTATTTGCTTCTTAATGCAGATGCTGCCGCAAACTGCGAAATTATACTTAAAGTTATCAAGGCGCTTGGCGTTGACATCGACAAAAAGATGGCTGATTGCCTTTACACAGGCATAACAACCGATACGGGTTGCTTTAAGTATTCGTCTGCAACATCAAATACATATCGTTCTGCTGCGGAGCTTATCGACCTCGGAGCAGACAACGGCTATATCAACCGTGTTATGTTTGAAACAAAGACGAAAAAGTTTGCCGCTTTGGAGCGTCTTGCCATTGAGGGTATGCAATTTTTCCTTGATGAGAGAGTGTGCATCCTCACCGTAACAAACGAAATGTACAGGAAAACAGGCACAACCGAGCTTGACACCGAGCCGTTGCCTCCGCTCACCCGCCAAATTGAGGGCGTGGAAATCGGTCTTACCATTCGTGAAAAGGCAGACGGCACTTGCAAATGCTCAATCAGAACATTTGAGAGCGTAAATGCGGCAGAACTTGCCTCGGCGTTCGGCGGCGGAGGTCACAAGCAGGCTGCGGCTTGCAGATTTGATTGTGATGTAAAAACCGCAACAAAAATGCTTGTTGAAAAATCAAAGGAATTATTGCACATATGACGGGAATAATCTGTGTAAATAAGGATAAGGACATAACCTCATTCGGCGTGGTTGCAAAGCTTCGAGGCATAACAAAGGAGCGAAAAGCCGGTCATACGGGCACTCTTGACCCGATGGCAACAGGTGTTTTGCCTGTTATGTTTGGCGGAGCAACAAGGTTTTTGAACTTCTTGCCCGACAGCGACAAGGGCTACCGTGCAACCTTTAAACTCGGAATGACAACGGACACCTTGGATATTACGGGCGAGGTGACTTCGCAAAGCGAGGTTGCGGTCACGGTTGATGATGTCAAAAGGGTGATGCGTGATTTTGTTGGGGTTATCGACCAAATTCCGCCTATGTACAGTGCAAAAAGTGTGGACGGAGTGCGTCTTTACGATTTGGCTCGTGAGGGCAAAACCGTGGAGCGTGAAGCGTGCAAGGTTGAAATCAAGGAGCTTGAATTGGTTGCTTTTGACGAAACCGAGCACACCTATCAAATTGATGTTCTTTGCAGCAAGGGCACTTATATCCGTTCATTGATTGACGACATCGGCTCGGCACTCGGTTGCGGAGCGGTTATGACAGAACTTTGTCGCACAAAGGCTATGGGTTTTGATTTGTCGGATTGTGTCAGCCTTGCGGAACTTCAGGAAATGAAAGACAGCGGTAAAGGCTTTGACAGCGTGCTTATCGACATTGAAAGAATGTTTGATTGCTACAAAAAGGTGAGGGTTTCGCCTGCGCAGTCAACAAGATTTTTCAACGGCGGAGCACTTGATATGAGCCGTGTTCGTGCAAGCATTGAGCAAAACGAGATTTGCACCGTGTACAGCGATAGAAACGAATTTTTAGGATTGGGACAAAGACAGGGGGACGAACTAAAGGTTCTTCGCATTTTGTCCGTTAGAGAATAATGAATACAGACAATAACGAAAAGCAGAGAATTGCGGTTGCACTCGGCGATTTTGACGGTATGCACCGTGCACATCAAACCGTCACCACGGGTGCGCAAAAGGTTATTATTTTCTGCGTAAACAACAAATTTTCGCTTCTTCAAAAGAGTATTTTTGAAAAGCGATTTCCAAATGCCGTTTTTGCGTCTTTTGATGAAATAAAGAACTTGAGCGGTGAGGAATTTATTGACGACATCTTGATAGGCAGATTTCACGCAGGAATTGTTTTGTGTGGATTTAATTTTAAATTCGGCAAAAACGCTTCTTGGTCGGCTCTTGATATGAGAAAATATCTTGAACAGAAAGATGTTTGGGTGCGTATTTTGGAGCACCTTGACTTCAAGGAACAACCGATTAGTTCGACGAGAATCAGAGAGTGCGTCAAAAACGGAGAAATCAAGGACGCCAACGAGATGCTTGGCTATAATTTTACATTTGAAAATGAGGTTATCGGCGGTGACAGGCGAGGCAGAACAATCGGCTTCCCGACTATCAACCAGCATTTGCCTGAGGGACTTATTGTGCCGAAGTACGGCGTGTACGAAAGCAGAACTTTTGTTGACGGCAAGGAGTACAAGTCGTTTACAAACATTGGTATTCGCCCGACTTGGAGGGTTGATAAGCCACTTTGCGAAACTCATATTTTTGATTTTAACGGTGACCTTTACGGCAAAACCGTGAGGGTGGAGCTTATTGATTATAAACGAGAGGAAAAAATCTTCAAAAATGTTGAAGAACTCAAAGAGCAACTTGATTATGACAAAAGCAGTATTGTTTGATTTTGACGAAACTTTGCAGGACAGAACCAAGGCTTTTGAAAAATATGCCTATGCGTTTTTGGATGAATTTTTGCCAGATTTGACGGCGGAGGAACGGGAAAAACGCAAGAGGGATATGGAGGACACAGGCAACGGCGGTTATGTCAACCGTGTTGAATGGTGCACCGAACTTGTGAAAATGTGGGGATGGAAAAACGCTCCCGACCCAACTGTTCTTGCAAATCATTATGATGTCAATTTCGGTGATTACAATGTTATATTTGAAAATTCCGTTCCGCTCCTCAAGGAACTTCGTGCAAGGGGCTACCTCACGGGAGTGATTACAAACGGACCGTCAATCCTCCAAAATCACAAAATGGACAGAAGCGGACTTCGACCGCTCTGCGATATTGTGGTTGTCAGCGGTGATGAGGGCGTGCACAAGCCCGACCCACGACTTTTTGAGATTACGGCTGAACGACTCGGCGTGAAACCGAGCGAATGTGTCTATGTCGGCGACCACCCGATAAATGATATTCAGGGTGCACTCTCGGCAGGTATGAGGGCAATCCGTATGAATTTCGGTTGGTTCAAAGATAAGGATTTGCGTCCCGATGTGCCTGTGATTACCGATATTATCGATGTTTTAAAATATGTATAGAATTACAACAGCTTCCCTTGTTTCGGCATTTAGGGGAGCTGTTGTGTTTTTTGCGACTGTGGGGAATGATTGTTTTCGTAACAGTCAATTAATATTCTTTTTACAGTAGATTTAAAATTTGTTCTTTGCCAATTCGTATTTTGTGGGTATTATTAAGTCAAAGGTTAGGAACAAACCTTACAAAACAAGCAAAATGCAGAAAGGAAAATGAATATGTTAGATTACATTTCAGGACAAAAAGGAACAGGAAAAACAAGAATGTTGACCGAAACCGCAATTTACACAGCTCAGCAAAGCAAGGGCAATGTTGTGTTTGCCGAATACGGAAGCAAGATTTCAAGAATTCTTCCGGTGTCTGTCAGACATATTGATATGAAACAATATGGCATAACCTCTGCTTGGCAGTTGTACGGTTTCTTTGCAGGAATTTGTGCCGGAAATTATGACATAACAGATATTTTTGTGGATGCGACAAATTGTGAGAATTTTTGCGAAAATTCTGATATTGACGACTTCATTGAAATATTGAAAAACCTTTCGAACGACATCGGCGTTAATATTCATCTTGCGTTGAGCGATGAGTACAGCGTGGAAGTATCGTATACCGATGTTGCATAAATAATTTGAATTTTTCATTTTTCTCCATACAAATAAAAAGGACTGTCTTGCCGTAAAAGGTAAGACAGTTCTTTTTTGTGGAAATGATTATTCAAGTATGCTCATTGCATACGCATTTTCAATCGTTGTGCCAAAGATGATGTTTTCAATATCCTGTGCAGTTTCGTAGTCGGCACTCATTTTGTGGGTTACAAAATGATATGGGATGTTGAGCGACTTTGCAAATTCCTTTGCGCTGTCGGGCACGGTTGCGGAGTGATACATTTCAATGAGCACTTCGTCAACATTTTCAAGGTTGTATATTCCGAAGTCCATAGAGATGTATGGTCTGATAATCAGCACATTTTTGTTGCTGATTTTTTTCTTATTTGTCGGTTCGGGGAAGTGAGAAATCGCTTTGAACTCGTCATTGATGTCGGCACTTGTGATGCAGTTCGCCTGTTTTATTCCGTTGTATGATGCGTAAACTCCGTTGTTGCCTGCAAGAATGTGAGCAACCGCCGTATCGAAATTCGTTTTTGCATTGCTCAACGGATTTTCAACAGGCTTGTCGGAGGCAACAAGAACAATGTTTTTGTCGGCAAACGCATTGGCAATAATCGCCGATGTGAATGCAAGTGTGTCGCTTCCGTGGAGAATGATTACACCCTTGTATTTTGAAAAATCAACTTCGTCAAGGCAGTCGATAAGTTTCTGCCAAAGTTCCTTTGTCATATTTTCGCTCAACACCTTGAACGGAGAAACGGTGTCAAATTGCACATTGGTGTGCTCTGTGACATCCAAAATTTTCAGGCAGTTGTCGTCAAGCGAAATGCTTTCGCCCGCAACACTTCCGATTGTTCCGCCCAAGCCGATAACGAGAATTTTATTCATATATTTCTCCATTGTTGAATTTGATATCAATCTCTGTGCCGTCCTTACGCTTGATGCCTTTTGCGTAGCCCGACCATTCTTTTGGAATTGCACCTCTCACAAGCATTTCCGCAATACCTGCCGAAACACCGAAGTTGCCGTCAATTTGGAACGGTGGGTGAGCGTCAAACATATTTGGATAGCTTCCGCCTCCCGGACGCTTCAAGCCTCTCGGATTGATTGGTCTAAGCTGATTTTTGATGAGTTTCAAAGCGTTTTCGGCTTCGTCAAGTCTTGCCCAAAGGCAAACTTTCCAGCCGAGCGCCCATCCTGTGCCGTCAAAACCACGCTTCAAAAGTGATTTCTTTGCAGCCTCTCTGATTTCGTTTGGCTGTTCAACAGCCGACGGATAAACGCAGTAAAGGTGGCTCACATGGCGGTGAGTAACCTCGGTTTCTTCGTATTCCTTTGCCCATTCGTTGATTCTGCCGTCAGAACCTATAGGTATGCTTGGAATTTCAGGAGTGTCAAAACCGAGTTCGTTGCAGTTTTGGAAGAATTCCTGAAGAATTCCGATATCCATTGTCGGCATATAGGTGAGGCAACCACGCTGACCGTTGTCGTTGAAAGTGTTTTCGGGTGAACTTGACGGACAGGTAACCAAATTGCCCTCGAATTCAAAGAGATAATCTTTGTAGAAATTGAGCACCTTTTCAAAATAAGGCTTCATTTCTTCAAACAAAAGTTCATCTTTTGTGTAGCGATAGTGCTCAAAAACTTCGTTGAGCATCCACGGAAGTGAACTTTGCCAATAAGCATAGCTTTCGGCGTCTGTTTTGCCGATTGGGTCGCCCGCAGGTGTTGCTGTCTTAACCGCTGTACAAACGCCACGCTTTTGTGGAGACGCATTG
>CABQCC010000047.1 GCA_902462495.1 uncultured Eubacterium sp.
AGAAGTCTCTGACTTCGCTCAATGCTCGACTTCTTGAACGACGCATTAACAACAGACAACAAGCTTACATACAACATTCCGTTGGTATCAGGCTTGCTCAACGCTATCGGCGGTATCGGCGAAACAAGCGTACTTACAGATATTCTCAACGGCTTCTTCGGTCTTACAAGAGATGACAAGGCTTCATTCACATTTGAGCAACGCCCTGTTAAGAACTTCTCCGGTTTGTCAATCGAATCAGGCTACTTCCTTATTGCAAACATTGTTTATACAGACAAGGAAACAAAGGAAGCAAAGGGTATCATTCCTCTTATTGAATCAATCGTTGCAGGTGTTAAGGCTAAAGGCTCAAAGAGCTCCGGCTCAACCTCAGCAAATTCTAACAAGACAGAATCAAAAGCTTCTGAAACTAAAAAGCCAACTCTTGTTAACTCATCAAAGGCTAACAAGAAGTATGACCAAAAGACAGTATTAACAAGCAAGAATATTAAGACAGCTAATGACTTGCTCACAAAGCTCGACAAGCTTCTTGCATCTCTCCTTGCAAACACTTCACTCAATGATTTCGCTTTGAATTCAAACGAAAACATCCTTGCAGGCGTTCTTACAACTGCATCAAACTACATTGGTGAAAAGAATTCTAACTCATTGCTTACATTGATTGATGAATATCTCAAGGTATTTGACACAACTGCTCTTGACGGCAAGGTTGATGCCAACAAGGTATATTCAAGCGACAACCTTTCAAAGATTGTAATCGGCACATACAGCTTGCTTGAAAACATCATTTCATATGTATTCTACGATCCTACAACAGGTCTTATCAGAGGCAGCGACCCTCACCGCATCATAGCATCTGCTATCAACGGTGCATACTCACCTGACTCTCTCGCTGTTCGTATGTCTTCAAGAACAGCCGCAGGAGACCTTGAAGGAAAGAAACACTGGAGCGATGTTAAGAGCGTAAGCTTTGGTATCGCAAGCGGTGACAAGACAGCATTCTACGATGCACTCGGTGATTCACTTTCAACAGTTGCTGCAATTTTGGGCGCTGTATTCACCTACACATACACAGACTCAACTCATACAGACAACCTCTACTCAGGTGTTGTAGAGCCTGTACTCAGTGCAATCGCAAAGCACACAGGTGCAACAGGTATTATTTCAGGCAAGACTTGGAACTCACTTAACGGCAGTCAGCAACTTGTTCAGGGTATTTTGACTCCGGTTGCAAACATCCTCACACAGTTCTACAAGGCTCCTGCATCATTCCTTGTAAACCTTATCGGTGCACTCGGAGAACTTCTTAACGACAGTTCGGTAAGAGCAATTGTCGGCAACGCTTTGGGAGCAGTAGGAACAGCATTTGACGGTCTTGCAACTGTTTTGGGCAACAGCTCAATGCTCAATTCTCCGTCACTTGTTAAATATCTTGGCTCATTATTGAGTGCAAAGACAAAAAATGTTATCTCAACAAACTTCAGAATTAAACTTGACCTCCCTGAAAAGGACATCATCGTAAATCTTCTCAGAGGCATTAAGATTGGCAGTGTTAATATGACACTCGGTCAGCTTGTTGCTCTCAAGAGCATTGATTGGGATGCACTTGCAAAGGCAAGCACAGCAGGTGAAAAGCTCCTTCTCATCTTCAGCTATCTTGCAGATGTTGCATTGAGCTCACCGGCAATTCTCGGTTTGGTTAAGGACGCTGCTCCTGAACTTGTAAAACTTCTTGAAACACTTAACCCTGGTCAAATTCTTGCAATGCTCAGTGCAATTCTTGATGTAACACAAAGCCCAACTGAGGTTTACTGGACATTCAAGGAATACGCAGGAAAGCTTACAAACACATTTGTTTACCCTAAGGGTATCACAGCAAGAGAAGCTGACGAGGCTGTTGACAACCTCGACAAGCTTGTACAAAATATATTCCCTCTCCTCAAGGAATTGGGCGTACTCGATGCAGAGAACTTGTCGTCAGTTGTAAACGGCTTGCTCTTCACAAACGAAAACCTTACAAAACTTACAACAACAGTTTACGGCGGTATCTACGATGCAGCTAAGAAGGCTGACATCACAGCACTTCTCGCAGCAATCGGTCTTGATGTTTCACCTAAGGGTGTTGCTTCAATCCTTATGGATGACAGCTACGGCAAGACTTACTCATCAGCAGCCGCTAAGTTGAATAAGGCTAAGAGCTGGAAGAATGTTAAGAACCTCAACTGGGGCTTCAAGGACGGTTCTTCAAAGGCTCAAACAGGATTTGTAAATGCTCTTGCAGCACTTCTTCGTCCTGTAAACGGCGTACTTTCAATCTTCCTTGCAGAGGGCAAGGGTCTTGACCTCAACCTTGACGAAAACTCAAAGGCTGAAATCATTAAGATGGTTAAGACAATCAATGTTAAGAAGTCTGAAATCGGCGGTATCAAGGATACAGACCCATACGGTTGCAAGCTTTACCTTGAAATCAAGAACGGCGTTCTTATCATTACAATCGACAGCAATGCAAGCGATAAGAACTCAACTCTTAAGCTTGACATCAACGGTGTTGCATCAACATTGATTGATATGGCATCGGAAACAGGCTTCGGCTTTGGTACAAACGGATACGAAAATGCAGTTATCCCGCTTCTTGAAGCATTCCTTTGCGATGATGTTGCAACATATGACGAATATCTTGCAGATTACAAGGAAGCTAAGGATAACCTCCTTATCGATGTACTTAACCCAATCGTTGGCTTGGTTAACAGAGTGCTTGAAGCACCTGCTAACACATTGACAGCAATTCTTCCAAACCTTGCATACTTCATTGACAGCAACGGTTTGGCTCAGGCAGTAAGCAATCTCCTTGCTCCTATTACTGCTAAAAACGGCCTTATCGGCATTCTTGACAAGAACGGACTTAATGTTGACAAGCTCATCAAGCAAATCACAGGCAAGTCACTTGGCAAGGTTGTAACAGATGCTCTCGGCATCAACGCAAAACTTAACCTTAAATTGACAGACCTCGCAAGCTGCAATGTTCAGGTAATCGTTATTCCTCTTGTTAAGTCAATCCTTAAGAAGAACAAGATTAACATCAAGATTCCTGACATCTCATTCGCAAAAATTGCTTCTTACGGCAAGATTGTTAAGGCAGACAGTGCCGCAAAGAACAGCAAGGGCGACTACGAAAGATTGATGGTTAAGGCTGACAAGGGCAAGATGTTTGTTGCTCTTCTCAGATACGTTGGCGATGTTCTCATCAAGAACGCAACAATACTCAACAAGCTCCTCGGCGGCATTGACGCTATCAAGAGCAATAAGACAATCAAAGACATCCTTGACTGTGTATTCTCATCACTCAAGGTTGCAACAAAGGATGATATCGTAAGAGCTGTATTCTACTTCCTTACACAAAACGGTGCAATGGATTCATTCTTCGATTACAGCAACTTCGTAACAAAGAAGTATGACTTCACATTCGGTAATATGGATGAAGACTTCTGCAGAAAGCTCGCTCCAATGCTTGACGGCTTGGTTGGCGGTCTCCTTACTGACAAGGGCGGTCTCCTCGGTCTTATCACCGATATGGTATACAAAGACGACATCATCAGTTCTCTTGCAGTAGGTCTTTACGGCGCAGTTGACGGTGTTGACCTTGGCGATATGGGCTCACTTACAGCACTCCTTGCTAAGACAAACATCGACTTCACAACATCAAATGTTGCAAGCCTCCTCACAGACAAGAGATACGGCAAGACATTTAGCCAGCCTGCAAGAGTTATTGCTAAGGCAGGCAGCTGGAAGAATGTTAAGAAAGAAGACCTCAAGTGGGGCGTTAAGGACAGAGAGTCATTCCTCAATGCACTTGTTGCAGTTCTTCGTCCGGTTTACGGTGTAGTTGATGTTCTCTTGAACAACGGCAACCTCAACCTCTTCAATGTTCTCAGCGTTCCGGGCTCAAACGGCTACACATCATTCATCGTTCCTCTCCTTGAGGCATTCGGTGTATACAACATTAAGACTCAGTATGATTACAGAATGGATATGGAAAAGGCATATGATGCACTTCTCCTCGACATTCTCAATCCTCTTATGGATAAGGTAGAGGATATCCTCAATGCACCTATCGAAATGCTTGCAGATATTCTTCCAAACCTTTCACTCTTCTTTGCAAACAACGGTTTGCTTCAGTTGATTGACAATCTCTTGACACCTGTTTCTGCACTTCTCAATGCAGTTAAGCCACTTGTTAATGTAAACGTTGTACTTGATGTACTCGGCGTTGATGTTAACGCTCTCCTTGGCAAGGTTGGTATCAAGGCAAATGTTAAGATTGATGTTTATGACCTTAAGGGTACACTTGAACCTGTAATCGGTTCACAAAGCGTTGTATCACTTCTCAACGGTATTCTTGGCACAGTCAAGATTAAGGGTAAGCCACTCGGCTTGGTTCTCCCTGAAATTGATTGGTTCCAGCTTGCAAGCCACGGTAAGGTTGTTTCAACAACTTCACAGGTTGCAACATTCGGCACAAGAATTGCTGTTGAATCAGACCAGGATGAAACTCTCATCGCTGTTCTCAGATACCTCATCAACACAATCAACTACAAGGATAACTACGACAAGATTGTTGCTCTCGTTGGCGGACTTCTCGGCGGCGCAGGCGACAGCATCTCAGGCGTAGTTGACCAGGTACTCGGTATGCTCAAGGGCGACGCTGACCCAGTTATCGAAAGCCTTGTAGATTTGCTTCAACAAATCGCAGGCTAATAGTTAATAACTAACGGCTTACAACTGAATACTCAAAACATAAAGGTCATCCTCAATCGAGGATGGCCTTTTAGTCTATTGATAAAGCACCTGAAACACGCCTATAATATAAAATAAATTAACCGCTTAATGCCTCCTTAATATGCAATAAAAGGATGGTAACAATTTCTCCTCCATAAAATATAATTATTTGCACTCAAACACTTGTATATCGTGCCGAAATTATGTATAATAAACCCATATATAACTTTATACTCGGTGGTGAAAAAATGCTCGGAAAATATGTTAGAGTCAAGATAGAACATCCTATCGGCTCAACGGACGAAGCGGACTACACCTATCCATTAAATTTCGGCACTGTATACAATACGGAAAATCAGGATGCATTTGTTATGGGCATCCATCATCCCGTTCGCAATTTTGACGGCAGGGTTATCGCAATCCTGAGCGACAGGAAGAAAAATCATTATATTTGGGTTGTTGCGCCGAAAAGTACCCGCTTCATAATCAATGACATCAAGGAATACATTGATGTTGAAAAAGACTTCCCTACTTACAGACTTGACTGCCTTTATGAATGCAGTTGCGGAGCAGTCGTTTTTAGGGACATAAAAGGCGAAGTGCGATACCTTTTAATCAAAAACAATCGCTCGGCTCATTGGGGCTTTCCAAAGGGTCATATCGAACCGGGAGAAACTCCCGAAGAAACCGCATATCGTGAGGTGCTTGAAGAAACAGGGCTTCACATCAATTTGATTGACGGCTTCAGCTGTGTGTCAAAGTACAAAATCCGTGACAAGATTGACAAAATGGTCACCATCTTTGTCGGCACAACGCAAGACACTTCAACCGTTATTCAAAAAGAAGAAATTGAAGATTATATTTGGCTGACCTACGACAAGGCAATGAATCTGCTTAAGTTTGAAAATGACAAAAACATTCTTTCGGGTGCATATAATTTTCTTAATGAACACAATATAATTTAAAGGTGATTTTATGCACGAGTTTGTTACAAGTTTTCAAGAATTCTTAACTTCACACGGTATCCCTGATTGGCTTGTTGTTTTCATCATATCAGTCTGCCCTGTTTTGGAATGCAGACTCGGTATGTTCACGGCAATCAGCCTGCTTCAAATGAACATCTTTAAAGGCTTCATAATCAGCTTTTTAGGCAACATATTGCCTATCCCGTTCATTCTGCTCCTCATAAACAAGATTTTTGAGTGGCTCAAAAAAGTTCCGGGAATAAACAAGCCGATTTATTGGCTCGAAGAAAAGACCTTGAAAAAAAGAGACAAGATTGACAAATACGGCATTTGGGGATTGCTCATCTTCGTTGCTATCCCGTTGCCGGGAACAGGTGCCTGGACAGGCTCGCTCCTCGCTTCACTCCTCCATCTCGACAGAAAAAAGAGCTTCGGCGTAATCTGCTTGGGCGTATTCTGTGCCGGAGTGATAATGACAATTTTGTCAAAAGTATTTAATATGGCAGTATTTTGATGAACAATGAACAAAAATGTATGCTCGCCTGTTTGAGAGCATATTTCAACAACGAAAAGTCAGATACGGAGCTGACTGCTGATTGGAACAAACTGTATTCCCTTTCTATGGCTCATAATTTAGCCCCTATTGTCTTTTCCGTGATTAAAGATAACCATTCCCTAAAAAAGAACAAAACGGCTTACGAGGAGTTTAAAGACGCCTTTTACGATGCAATTGTCAACCACGATATGCAAAAAGCAATAATCGACGAGATTGACAGCCTGCTGACGGCAAACGAAATTGAGCACATCTTTTTCAAAGGCGCTCAACTAAAAGAACTTTATCCCTCTCCCGAACTTCGACTTATGGGCGACATTGATGTGCTGATAAGACTCGACGACAGACCAAAGGCGAAACAACTTTTTGTTGATAACGGCTTTGATTTGACCGAGGACAACGGTCCCGTTTATAATTATCACAAAGGTAATGTTTTGGTTGAGTGTCACACAAAGATTGTCAGCGGTAAGGTAGGCAACGCAGATGCGGAAGCTTATTTTGAAGATGCAATCAATCACGCAAGCTTTGACGGATTTTGCGGAACACTCAACAACGAATACAACCTGATGTATTTGCTGACCCATATTGCGCATCATTTTTGGTTTTACGGCGCAGGGGTGAAAATGATACTTGACCTTGCTGTGTTCATCAGGCAGTTTTCGCCCGACCTTGACAGCGTTGTTGAAAAAATGGACGACCTGAACCTGAAACGGTTTTCGCAAATTATTCTTTCAATTTGCTTTGACTGGTTCGGTGTCGGCAAAAAATATACCGACGACACCGACAGCACAAAAGAATTTTTGCTCGGTTTCGGTGCGTTCGGCAACATCAACCGCAACAAGGCGGCTGTTGTTAAGCGTAAGGCAATCGAGGACGGCCACGACAGTAATTTTATGACAAAGCTGACGCTTCTCTTGCCGTCATACAAAAAAATGAAAAACATTCCGTATGTCAAGTTTATTGACGGCAGACCGTATCTGCTCCCGTTCGCTTGGATATACAGAATTATATATAACTTCAAAAACAAAAAAGACTTTGTAAAAGAAGCAACCTCCAACCTTGACGGTGATGAAACAAGGCAGGAGGCGCAAAAAGAAATTGATTATTTTGAGGAGATAGGATTGTTATGATTTTCCTTATTATTTTGATTGTACTGCTTGCTCTGGCAGTAGTTGGGTTTATCACTTGGTTTTTATCAACCAAGGCAGACGGAAACTGTCCGCTCTGCGCTTTGAAGGCTTTTCCGCCGTCAAAGGTGACTATTGATTACAAAAAAGACGAGGACTACAACGGCGGAAGCAAAACACCGATTATGGGTTGGTCAAGCTGGAACACCTTGCGTAACCACATTGACGAGGACACAATCCTTGATATGGGCAAGGCTATGGTGGACACGGGTCTTGCAGACGCCGGATACGAATACATCAACATTGACGACTGCTGGCAAAGCTCCATGAGAGATGAAAACGGAATGCTCCAGGGCGACCTTGAAACTTTCCCGAGCGGTATGGCAGAACTCGGCAGAAAAATCAATCAGCTCGGTCTAAAGATGGGTCTTTACGCATCAAACGGCTCACTCACTTGCGAGGACTTGCCTGCTTCTCTCGGCAACGAAGAAATTGACGCAAAGACTTTTGCATCTTGGGGTGCAGAATTCTTCAAATACGACTTCTGCCACCACCAATACATCAGCGGTAAAACTCCGATTATCGAATATATCGGAATCAGCCGTAAAGGTGAAAGAGAGTCAATCAAGCTCACTCCCGACCGTGCAAAGTATTTTGGCAGAGCAAAGAAAATCGCAGTTAATGAACTTCCTACAAAGAAAGGTATCGCTTTCTTGAACCACGGCGCAGGCACGGCGCAGTTCAAGGTTGACATTTCTCAAAGCGGAGAATATGTTTTCACAATTCATTTCAAAAAACTTGCAAGCAAAAAAGAAACCTATCTTCAAATTGATGTCAACGGCAACATCAACGAAGTATTCTTCCCGCCAAGCGTGGCATTCACTCCCGATGCAAGACTTCAGACAGTCATCAAGCTTTCGGCAGGCGAAAACATCATTACACTTCAAAACCCTGTTGTCACCCGTGCCGATTCATCATACATTCAGTACAGACGAATGGGCAAAGCACTTGAGGACGCTTCTCACGCTTGGTCAATGTATTCGGGCGAACCTCAAAAGCCAATCACGTATTCCATCTGCGAATGGGGCACAAACCATCCATGGACTTGGGGTGCAAAGGCAGGCAATATGTGGCGTACAACCCACGATATTATGCCAAAATGGTTCAGCATTTACTTAATCTATAACCATACAATCAGACTTTACAAAAACGCTTCTCCGGGACATGTAAACGACCCTGATATGCTCGAAGTCGGAAACGGCAAGCTCACTATTGAGGAGAACCGTGCACACTTCACATTGTGGTGTATGATGGCTGCTCCGCTTGTTTTGGGCAACGATTTGAGAGAACTCACCAACGGCTCAAAGAAAAGCGACGCAATCCTCAAGATTATTACAAACGAAAATCTTATTCGTGTTGACCAAGACTCACTTGTAAAGCCTGCAAAGCGTATCGCAAGAAAAGGCACAATCGACATTCTTGCAAGACCGCTTTCGAACGGAGACATTGCTCTCTGCTTCTTCAATATGGGCAGAAGCAAAAAGGAAATCGAGTTTGACCTTTCAACACTTAAAGACGAGAAATATCTCAACATTTCACGCATCGGCAAGGCTCAAATCAAGAACCTTTGGAGCGAAGAAATCTTCCACTCCGACACAATCAAAACAGCCGTTGCATCTCACGATGTAAAGGTTTTCAGAATTTCAAATCTCTAAAAAACGGTAAATATCAAACCTATCAGCCTCCCCTTATGGTAAGGAATATCGTACATTTAGGCTCCCCTTGTTGCAAGGGGAGCTGTCGTACTTTATGTACGACTGAGGGGTTAAAATAACAATTCTTGAATTTTTAGATAGAAAAAGCGACCCTCGAATCATTCGAGAGTCGCTTTTTCGTGCTTGTAGCAAGCACTTGGAGTAAATTTATATAAAAATCTAAAAGGGGCTATATTAAAAGGTTGATGAAATTAATCATACAACCTTGGTTGCGGTGTTAATCTCTTTTGCATTTTTCAGCTCAGTGATTTTGCCTTGAGTGATAACCATACAGTCTGGAGAGTCGATATTCAACTCCGACGGGTCGTAATTATCAGGAACTCTGTTCTTAACCATTGCGCCTTTAATCATAAAGAATGCAATATCACGGCTTAATCCGGCATAATCAACATCCAAAATCTTTGATGTGATATGCTTTGAAAAGAAGTTTACGAGCGGTCCCATCATAAAGGCTGTAATAATTGTGCCGATACCAATGTTCTTTATGCCCGAAACATCGCCCTTGAGGAGCGAGGTTAAACCTCCGCTCACTACAAGACCTATTATAATCACGGCAACATCCGTCATAACTCGCAGCCATTTGTAATGTATAGGAGTAAATTGACTGAGCATAAAACTAATCGAGTCATAAGGACCGACGCCGATGTTTGAAACAAAAAACAGAGAGCAGGAAAAGCACAGAACAATTATGCCTGCCGCAAGTAGACAGATGCGAACCGCAAAGCTATTACTTACATGAGGAGAAATAAGACCGCTGAAGAATTCGCAACAATAACCGACGCCAACCATATTTATCACCGTGCCTACGCCGATAAGTCCTCTGTGAGCAACTATCACGACAAAAACGATGATTACGGCATTGACAATCAGCTGAAATGTTCCGTAACCGATTCCCAAGGTGGAGGAAATATTCATATTCATTGATGTAAAGGGGTCAACACCAAATCCGGAAACATTGAAAAGTGCAATTCCAAAGCCCATAACGATAATTGAAATTACCGTAAAGACAATTCGCTTGAACATATTATGCTGAACGAACATATCTTTAATGTAGCCATATGCTTCCTTTTCAAATTTCTTCATAGAATACGCCTCGTAATCTTGACAAATCCAATCATTTGCCTAACTTTCCTCTCTCTTGCACCCTATTATAATATCCTTTTCAAAAAATGCAAGAGGATTTTATCATATTCTATGTGTTGGATAGTATACACAAACTTAGATTGAAATTTTTGTGCAAATTGCACAACGCTATTCCATCTGTTTGCCAAGGAAAGAAGCTGCCACCTGCACAAGTTTTATGTCTGCTTCGCTCGGCAATGCTCCGTTTTCGTCATCAAAAACAGCCACAGCACCGCTCACATCGCCACCATAAATTATTGGATAAACAATCTGTGCACGGCGGTCAAAACCCTCAATGGCGTTCATCGACGGCACTTTGTCTGTCTTGATATGAATCTGTCGATTTTCCATAAGTTCCTCAAGGCTTTTGCTCACTCTGCGTTCAAGCACTTCCCTTTTGCTGATGCCCGAAGCGGCGATAACATGGTCGTTGTCCGTAATAACGATAGGCATCCCTGCGTCCTTGTGGAGCACCTCGGCATACTGCCCCGCAAAATTGGACAACTCCCCAATCGGCGAATACTTCTTAAAAATAACCTCACCCTCGCTGTCCGTATAAATCTCCAGCGGGTCACCCTCTTTAATTCTAAACGAACGGCGGATTTCCTTCGGGATGACAATCCTGCCCAAATCGTCAATTCTTCTGACAATACCTGTTGCTTTCATTTTTACCTCTCCAATTCATTTTCATTTGTTACTGTAATATTTTGCTCAACGAATCGGAATTAATACCACCTTATCTTATTTTTTCGAAAACCAAATTGCAAACATTATAAAAAAACTGTGACGCAAAGCGAAATGTCCTGCGCCACGGTCTTTTAGAGTTTTATTAATTTTGCAAATTAATTTGAAGATGATTGAGTAGGAAGGTACGGAATAAGAGCCTCCGCAAGTTTGATGGTCGGCATTGTTTGGAGAACAACCTTGCCCGGACCTGTTACAACCGTGTTAAAAAGTCCCTCTCCGCCAAAAATTATGTTCTTTGCGCCCTTGATAGTTTGCACTTCCATTGTGCACGAGCCTGACATCATCACGACATGACCCGTGTCAACAATAATCTGCTGACCTGCTGCAAGTTCATATTCAATGGCAGCACCGTCAATTTCGACAAAAGCAATGCCGTTGCCCGAAAGTTTTTGCATTATGAAACCCTCGCCGCCGAAAAAGCCCGAACTCAACTTCTTTTGAAAGAAAACAGACAAGTCAACTCCGTCTGTTGAAGCGAGGAAAGCACATTTTTGCACGATATATTCATTGTTCGGTGAAATTTCCAATGCCAAAATATCACCCGGAAAACTGCTTGCAAACGCAATTTCTCCGCATCCGCCGACAGCCGTGTACTTGTTTTGGAACATTTTTTCGCCTGAGAACATTCTGCCAAAAATCTTACCGAGTCCTCCGCCGACGGTATCCATTTTCATATTCGGCGACATCCAGCTCATTCCGCCACCTTCGGTTATCATTGTTTCGCCCGAATCGAGCTGACAAACTACGGCAGGAAAATTTCCGCCTTTGATTTCGTATTTCATATAAGCCCTCCTTTTATTTTTATATTC
>CABQCC010000048.1 GCA_902462495.1 uncultured Eubacterium sp.
AGGAGGGCTACGAGGTTGTTCTTATTAACTTCGGTCTTTCGGGCAAATCGTTCATTCCTATGCTTATCGGCACAGGCTGTGGCGTTCCTGCCGTTATGGCTTCTCGTACAATCGAAAACGAGCGTGACCGCCGTATGACAATTATGACAACAACTTTCATTCCTTGCTCTGCTAAGCTTCCTGTCATCGGACTTATCGCAGGTGCATGCTTCGGCGGAAGCGGTTGGATAGCAACTTCGGCTTACTTCATCGGTGTTGCCGCTATCATCGTTTCGGGTATTATGCTCAAGAAAACAAAGATTTTCTCAGGCGACCCTGCTCCGTTCGTAATGGAACTTCCGGCATACCACTTGCCGACAGTCGGCAGCGTGCTCCGTTCAACTTGGGAGCGTGCTTGGTCATTTATCAAAAAAGCAGGTACAGTTATCACACTTGCAACAATCCTTATCTGGTTCTTGCAGGCATTCACCTTTAAGGGCGGATTCCAAATGACAGACGATATGGACATTTCAATTCTTGCATACATCGGCAAGGCATTCTGCTGGTTGTTCGTTCCACTCGGTTGGGGCGGTTGGAAACCTGCCGTTGCAAGCGTTACAGGTCTTATCGCAAAAGAAAATGTTGTTGGCACATTCGGCATTCTCTATCACTTTGCAGGCGAACTTGCAGAAAACGGTGATGAAATCTGGAGCAACTTTGCAAAGGACCTCAATACACTCAGCGGCGGACATGCAAGCCTCGCAGCTTACAGCTTCCTCATTTTCAACCTTTTGTGTGCTCCTTGCTTCGCAGCAATCGGCGCTATCAAGAGAGAAATGAACAATGCAAAGTGGACTTGGTTTGCTATCGGCTACCAATGCGGATTTGCTTACATCATCGGTCTTATCGTATATCAGTTCGGCATCGCATTTGCAGGTACACCGAATGTTATCGGTTTGATTGCCGCAATTGTTCTTACCGTAGGTATCCTCTACTTACTCTTCAGAAAGAATAAGTATGACGACAACAAATTGACAGTTAAATCAAAGTAATTTATTACATAACAAAACGAGGTGATTCTTGTGATTGAATTTCTAAAACAAAACATGTACACAATCATTGTGCTTGCCGTACTTATAGTTATAGTTGCTCTCATCATAAGAAGTCTTGTAAACAAAAAAGGCGGAGGCTGTACGGGAGATTGTTCCTCCTGCGGCGGAAGCTGTTCATCGGCAGGCGGTTCAAAATATATGGTGAAAACAACGCTTGCGGTTGACGGAATGATGTGCTCGATGTGCGAAAGTCATTTGCAAGACGCAATCAGAGCGAACTTTGATGTGAAAAAAGTGAAAGCAAGCCACCAAAAAGGCACAATAACCATCATAAGCAAACACCGCCTCGATGAAGAAAAACTGAAGAATGTAATTAGAGAGACAGGCTATACATTACAAAATATACAATTCGAATTAGCAATGTAGTAATCCCTTCCAAATACTCCGAGTCTATTTCTCTTTTACAATACCAAAGCCCGTGCAGACATCCCACCTGCACGGGCTAAAATATTGCTTTATTTGCTTAATTCTGCTTCCACTTCAACATCATCGTCTATTTGTGCAATTCCGTCAAAGAACATTTTATACGCTCTATCAGCTATAATTTTAGTTTCTGTCAAATCTAATCCACCGTTTATAATTGCACCTACACCGGGAATCATTTTTCCAAGATTAATTATACCTTTTTCGCCAAATTTCGTCAAAAGTCTAAATCCAACCTTTTGGTTAATCTTAATACAAACTTCACCGGGAATCTTTTTTATAGCTGATAAAGCAAGTTTTTCACCAAATTTGATTCCAATACCTTTAAAAATTTCATTAACAGAAATACCTGCAAGGCAAGCATATACCAGAGTCTGAACTTGATCATTATCTAATTCGTACCCTGCCATTTTTGCTGTACAAGCAATCATTCTCATTTGTACATAAAGAACACTTCCTATATTTGCAGGAATAGTTACTGGCATTGCAATTAATCCACCAAAACCATTAATAAAACCAGATGTAGTACATTTAGCAATTTGATATTTTTGCATAGTTTTTACAGCTTTTTCAACATCCGGTTCTTTAGAAAGATAATCATCCGCCATCTTGTTTACTGACGGAATTGCTTTACCTTTTCCCTCTAAACATTTATTATAACATACATCTAAAACTTTCATAATATCTTCTTGAGATATTTTTTCTTTTAAATTTTTCATAAAAGCTCCTTTCTATTTCATAATAGTGCTTGTAAATTTTGCGAATATAAAAAAGCGTACAGCCGAGGCTGTACGCAAAAAACGCATAGCTCAACTGTCGCCAAACAAACTTACAAACTATCGAAATGAACGGTATGCAAATTAAGAGCATGCATTTTTATCAAAAGATAAAAATAGCATACCTGTTCATTAAAAATATTAATTTATAAGTTTATTTGGCATTTTCAGTTTATCATAATATCACATTAATTGCAAGTATGCGTACAAAAAAGAAGTCAGGATTTTCTGACTTCTTTTTTGTACCGTAGGGGCGAACTGCGTTCGCCTATAGGAAGATAATATATTCCTCTACAAATCAAAAAGAAAAGAGGCGACCAAAGGTCGCCCCTACGATATATCATTTCATATCATTTTGTGTGTTCATCAAGGGTGAGATAGTAGGCCTTGAGGAAGTGCTCGGAGAAGTATTTTACCTCCGGCATATCGATGTCGGTGATTTTTTGTTCCTGTGCCTTGAGGGCAATGTCAAATTCTTTGTTGCCCATTCTGTTTTCCTCAATGCACTTGATGAGAGCCGAGATTTTGTCGGCAGCCTTAACAAGCTTCCACAGCTCTTTTTCGTCCTCGTTCGGCTCGAACAAAGAGTTATATTTTGCCCTGTAATCATCAGGGAGCATTGCAAGAAGTCGTTGACCGGCAACAGCCTCTATATTCTTATAAACACTTTTTATATCATCATTATAATACTTAACGGGAGTTGGCATATCACCTGTGATAACCTCGGTTGTGTCGTGATACAACGCAAGCACGGCAACTCTGTTTTCGTCATAATCCTTGCCAAATTCCTTTTTGCCGATAAGTGCAAGTGCATGTGCAATAACAGCAACGCTGTGGCTGTGCTCGGCAATATTTTCCTTTTGAGTGTTCGGCATAAGTGCCCAACGGTCAATATACTTCATTCTGTTGACCATTGCGAAAAAGCTGTAATTATCACTCATCGTCTTCACTCACCTTAATATCAATTCCAAGTTCGCCGAGTTGAACATCATCAATATATGACGGCGCACCGCTCATAAGCTCACTTGCATTTTGTACTTTAGGGAATGCGATAACATCACGGAGCGAATCAGCACCGCAGATAAGCATTGCAAGACGGTCAAGACCGATACCCATACCACCGTGAGGAGGAGCGGCATAGTGATAAGCATCAACAAGGAAGCCGAACTTTGCATCGATTTCTTCCTGTTCCATTCCGAGAAGCTCAAACATCTTGGTTTGAAGTTCGCAATCGGTAATTCTCATTGAGCCTGAGGAAAGTTCTGTGCCGTTGAGCACAAGGTCGAATGCCTGAGCCTTAACCTTTGACTTGTCGGTATCAAGATACTGAATACTCTCCTCCATTGGCATTGTAAACGGATGGTGAGCAGCAACCCACTCGCCTGTTTCCTCGTCCATTTCAAAGAACGGCATTTCTGTAATCCAAAGGAAATTCCACTTACCTTGCGGAATAAGGTCAAGTTCTTTGGCAACTGCAAGACGAAGTGCGCCCATAATTGTGAGAGCCTTGCGTGTTTTGTCGCTTACGATAAGAACAACATCGCCCTGCTCTGCACCGAGAGTTGAAAGGAGTTCTTCAAGTTCTCCGTCCTTGAGGAATTTTGCAAATGAGCAATTTGGTGCTTCGTCTGCCCAACGAACATATGCAAGACCCTTTGCACCGATACCCTTTGCAAACTCTGTGAGCTTGTCAATCTTCTTTCTTGTGTATGTTGAAGCGGCGTTCTTTGCAACGATAGCCTTAACAGCACCACCGTCTGCAATTGCACTCTTGAACACAACAAAATCGGTTTTGTCTGCCCAATCTGAAATATCCTCGATAAGCATATCAAAACGGGTGTCAGGCTTGTCCGAACCGTATTTATTCATAGCATCGGCAAAAGTCATACGAGGAAGCGGAGCTTCAATGTTTACATCAATAGTTTGCTTCATAAGCTTTGAGATAAAGCCCTCTGCCATATCCATAATATCGTCACAATCAACAAAGCTCATTTCAAGATCGATTTGAGTAAATTCAGGCTGACGGTCTGCACGCAAGTCCTCATCACGGAAGCAACGAGCAAGCTGAATGTATCTGTCAAAGCCTGCAATCATTGTAAGTTGCTTATAAATCTGCGGTGACTGTGGCAAAGCATAGAACTTGCCGTTGTGAATTCTTGACGGAACAACATAGTCACGAGCGCCCTCCGGAGTTGACTTAATCATCATCGGAGTTTCAATCTCGATAAAGTCGTTTGCATAGAAATACTCTCTTGCAATCTTTGCGATTTCGTGACGCATAAGAATGTTCTTTGTAAGTTTTTCGTTACGAAGATTGAGATATCTGTATTTAAGAGTGGTTTCGTCACCGACTTTCTCGCTCTTTTCAATCTCGAAAGGAGGAGTTTTTGCCTTTGAAACAACGCGGAAATCGTTTACGATAACTTCGATTTCGCCTGTCGGAATGTCCTTGTTCTTGCTTTCTCTCTCTGCAACAACACCTGTTGCGGCAACAACATATTCACTTCTTACCGACTGTGCATCGGCAAAAATTGCCCTGTCTGTTTGGTCGTTGAACGAAAGCTGAATGATACCTGTTCTGTCACGCAAGTCAATAAAGATGAGGTTGCCCAAATCTCTTTGACGCTGTACCCAGCCGAAAACAGTGATTGTTTGACCGACATTTGAGATGTCAAACTTTGCACAATAATCTGTGCGCTTCATACCCTTAATTGAATTAGTCATTATTTTGTCCTCCAAGAAATAGTGAATTAAAATCGAATGCCTCGCCGTTGATTTCCAAATCCTTGAGTTGGCTGTCGAGTGTTATGCTGTAGAATCCCGAAACAAAGGTTTCAAGGCTGATATTGCTTTGCTCGCCTGTTGCCATATCCTTGAGGACTGCCGATTTTGTATCCACCTCGTTGTCGCCGATAACAACATTGTATTTTGCATTAATCTTGTCGGCATATTTCATCTGCGCACGAAGTGATCTGCCGTTCAAATCATAAACAACGCTGTATCCCTCGTCACGCATATCTTTTGCAATTTCCACTGCCTTGAGTGTTGCTTTGTCGCCCATAGCAACAATGAACAAATCAGGACGGGACGGTTCAGGGAATTCGCAACCCTGTGCTTCCATAACAAGCTGGAGTCTTTCAAGTCCCATAGCAAAGCCGAGTGACGGTGTGTGCTGACCGCCGAGTTCCTCGATAAGTCCGTCATATCTGCCACCGCCACATACAGTGCCCTGTGCACCGATAGAATTAGCAACAAATTCAAAAACAGTTTTTGTATAGTAATCAAGTCCTCTTACGATTTGAGGATTTACGATATATTCGATATTCATAGCGTCAAGGTAGCTCTTTGTTTTTTCAAAATGCTCCTTGCACTCATCACAAAGATAATCAAGAACAACCGGAGCGTCCTTTGCGATTTCGCTGCAAACAGGACTTTTGCAGTCAAGAATACGCATTGGGTTGCGGTCAAGTCTATCACGGCAAGTGTCGCAAAGTTCATCAACTCTTGAAGCAAAATATTCCTTGAGTGCCTTGTGATATTCCGCACGGCAAGTTGGGCAACCGATTGAATTAAGTTCAAGGTGCAAATCCTTTACGCCGAGTTCATCAAAAATCTGCTTTGCAAGTGCAATCATCTCTGCATCGGCAAGAGGTGAAGTTGCGCCGAAACATTCAATACCGAATTGGTGGAATTCACGAAGTCTGCCTGCCTGTGGCTTTTCGTAGCGATAGCAAGAAGTGAGGTAGCAAATCTTTTGCGGAAGAGCCTCGTTTGAAAGACCGTTTTCCAAAAATGATCTTGCCGCACCTGCTGTGCCCTCCGGACGAAGTGTGATTGAACGACCGCCCTTGTCGTCAAATGTGTACATCTCTTTTTGTACAACATCTGTTGTGTCGCCAACGCCTCTTTGGAAAAGCTCGGTGTGTTCAAACACAGGAGTTCTCATTTCTTTGTAGCCAAAATTTTCGGCAACTGTGAGGCAAGTGGCCTCGATATATTGATTTTTGTACACTTCGGACGGCAAAACATCCTTTGTGCCCTTGATAGCTTTTGTTATAAGTGCCATAGCTGTTCTCCTATATACAACATTTGAGGTGCAAGTTTTTCTTGCACCTCGTTATTATAATTTATGAAATTACTTTTTTTGATTATATCTTGGGTTAACGATTTCTCTCCATTCAAAGTCGCCTCTTTCAACACCTCTGATGAGTGCCTCGGCAGTTGCAATATTGGTTGCAAACGGAATGTTGTGCACATCACACAAGCGGAGCAAATCGTTGTCGTTTGGCTCGTGCGGTTTTGGATTAAGCGGATCTCTGAAGAAAATCAAGAGGTCAATTTCATTGCACGCAATACGGCTTGCAATTTGCTGTCCGCCGCCCTGCGCACCACTCAAAAAGCAATTAATTTCCAAGCCTGTTGCTTCTTTTACAAGCTTGCCTGTTGTACCCGTTGCGCAAACATCATGTCTGCTGATAATTCCGCAATATGCAATACAAAACTGAACCAAAAGTTCTTTTTTAGCGTCGTGTGCAATAAGTGCGATATTCATAGTACCTCTCCTAAATAAAATTTATCATAATATCTCATTTTAAATTCTTTGTATTATATATAATACCATATTACAGCGAATTTTCAAGATTTTTTTAAAAATTTTACGGTAAAAGTGAAGAATCTGTCTGAGCCTTTTCTTCGCTGTCGTTATTGCTGTAATAATAATCAATAATTGCGGCGGTTATCTCGGCAGTTGATGAACCCGAACCTGCTGTTTCGATAGCAGATCCAATGCTGATTTCAGGATTGTCATACGGTGCAAAGGTGATAAGGAAGCCGTTGTTGTGCTTAACGCCGTTTACAACTACCTGTGAAGTACCCGTCTTACAAGCGGTCTTAACCTTTAATTTGTTGAACAATCTGTTTGGTCCGCCATAAAGCGAAACTCTGCGCATACCCGATTTTACAATATCAAAGGTTTTTTCGCTTACTCCTGTTTCCTCCTCAACGGTTACGCCTGTTTCATTGACAACGCCTGTTGACGAAGAAATCTTTGATTTTACAAAATGTGTTTTGTATCTTGTGCCTCCGTTTGCAATAGTTGCACAATAGTTTGCAAGCTGAAGCGGAGTCAAAAGGTTGTCGGACTGACCGATGGCACATTGAACGGTGTCACCCGGTCGCCATACCATATCAAACTTCTTTCGATATTCGGGACCTGCCATAATACCCTTTGATTCAGGAATCTCAACACCTGTTTTTTGACCCAATCCAAACATCTTGCCGTATTTGTTCATAAGATCAATACCGAGTCGTTGAGAAGTATTGTAAAAGAAAATATTGCAAGAATGTTCAAGTGCCCCCTCAACATTCAGTCCGCCGTGAGTACCTGTGCACTTAAATGTCATATCTGAAATTTTAAAGGTGTGATTACAGTATATATAGGTATCTTTTGTGATTTTGCCCTCCTCAAGTCCTGCAACAGCCATAAGAGGCTTGAAAGTCGAACCCGGAGCAAAGGCGCTCATCGCAAAGCGGTTGAACAAAGGCTTTTTGCTGTTGGAAGCAAGTTTTTGATAATCGCTGTAATATTCGTCCAAATTGAAAGTAGGATAGTTTGCGGCAGAAAGAATTTCACCGCTGTGTACATCCTCAACAACAACCGCACCTGTTGCGACTCCCGAAGTCTTTAAACAAATTTTGCGGAGCTTTTTCTCGGCGATTTTCTGCATATCCTTGTCGATAGTCAACACTATCGTGTCACCCTGCACAGGCTCTTTTGTGACAGTTTCGGTGACATTGCCCTCTGCGTCAATAGTGACGGTTTTTTCACCCGGAGTGCCACGCAAATCAGCCTCGCAAGCCTTTTCAATACCCGACTCGCCGATTTCATCGCTAATGCCGTAGCCGCTGTCTTTGAGTTCGGCATATTCCTCGGCATTGATTTTTCTTACAGTACCGATAATGTGAGCGGCAAGTGACGGGTCGGTATATGAACGATATGCCACAACCTGCACATCAGCACCACGATAACCCGTTTTGTTTTCCTTGATTTGAGCAACGGTTTTGTCGCTGACGTCATCCGCAATTGTAACAGGATTTGAAACAGAAAACAGACATCTTGTAAGCTCGTATCTGATATTGCCGATTTCGAGTGCCGTTTTTGTGTCGTATCTTTCAAGCCCGTACTTTTCTACCATTGCGTCAAAACAGTTTTGAGCAGTTGCATAGGACTGAAGATTGAACATATCCTTACTTTTCATTGTTTTGATGGCGGACTCAAAGTTCTCATCATCCTTTTTGGTGAAGAACTTTATCTTGCCGTTTTTGCCAACTTTTAGAGGAAGATTGTGAACATACTCCTCCTTGTTTTTGTTGAAAAGCTTTATCAAATTGATAACAATCGCATTTCTTGCTTCGTTATTTTTTGCACTCGGAAAATATGCGGCATCAAGAATAATGCTGTTGCCCTTTCGGTTTGTAACAAGGACATTGCCGTTGCGGTCAACAATCTCTCCTCTTGCCGCCTCGATTGATACGGTATAGGTTTGGACAGCGCTGCTCTGAGCAACATAATATTCGTTATTTTTGATTTGAATATCATAAAGGTCATAGCCAAAGCCGAACAACGTTGCAATAACCAAAACAATCACAATAGCTGTTCTTGAGCTTTTATATCTGTTGCTCATAACGCACTCTCCTTTCCTGAAATTTTATAATAATTAAGCCTTATTGAGTTTGTTTTTAAGAGGCACAAAAGCAAGATTCATAAAGAATGTCACAACCGCCGTGTAGAAAAATGACGGCAAATAGAATGTGAAAAAGGCTGCTGTTGAGCCGTCACCGCCCTTGATGACAACGAAAACAAGCCAATAAATCAAAACATACAAAAATGTGAAAACAATAGCACCGACCGTGCCGACCCAGAAAGTCGGACGAAAAATATGCGTGAGCAAAACGCTCATAATGTAGCACGCAACCATAAGAAACAGGCAATTAAAACCCATATGGTGTGCCGCCGTTATATCCCACAACAAGCCTGCAAACAAGCCGATGAGCGCCGACGCTTTTTCGTCCTCGTCAAGCGACAGCAAAACAGCCGCAGGAATGAGGAAAAAGCACCTTGCACCGCCGATTTCAAACCACAGTCCACCTACATTTTGGAGCAATGACAGCAGGCACAAAATCACAGCATAAACGACATATTTAATTGTGCGTTCCTTTTTTGTAAGTTCCATTAAACTATCCTTAATTCTTGTAATCCGTGAGTATAAAGCAAGTGTTTATGCTTTCAATAGCAGTACCCGGAGTGATGATTGCATAAGACGAAATATCGGTCGATTCGTCTGCAATTTCATCAACAGTTCCGATAATCAATCCTTTTGGCACAGTTCCGCCAACGCCTGCCGTACAAATAATAGCTTCGTTTGTAATCTTTGTTGTGGCGTCAAGGTTCGCCATCTTGCACTTGTTTTCCTTGGCAAGACTCGCCGTGCCCGTTACATAAGAAATCTCGTTTGAAATAAGTTCGTATGCCGACACGCTGAAATCAGGGTCAAGTATAGTCTTGACCACGCTGTAGGTAGGATAAGCCTTGTCAACAACGCCGACAAGATACTTGCCGTACATAACCGCATCGCCGACAGCAACGCCGTTTACAGTACCCTTTGAAACGGTGAACGACTTATATATATCCGCACTGTCTCTGCCCGTTACGGAAGCCTCTACAAATTGGAAATCCTTGTGTTCTTCCTTAACTCCGAGGAATTCCTTGTAAAGCTCATTTTGTCTTTTTAAATTTTCATAATCAACAAGCTGTGACTGCAAATCACCGATTTGTGACTGGAGTTTTCTTATCTCTTTTTCATACTGAGCGTTTCCGCTTACATTGCCCGAAATATTATCAAGACCGTTTGAAATTTTCTGTGCAACATAATGAGCGGGAGAAAACAGCGTGCCTACAACGGTTGACTGTGCAGTTTCGCCGTGACCGTTTGCGGCGGCAATAAGTGCACCAATCAAGAACACGGCAATAATGCTCACAACCATTTTGAACGGTTTTGTGTTAAATAAATTTTTCATATTCGATTCACTTCTGTATTATTTTGCTCTGCGGAGCTTAATTGATGTGCCGAGTGCAACACAATCGGTTGAATTTTCAGGCACGATAATCGGAATTTTAATTTCGTTTTCAATCAAATCACGAAGCCCACGAAGTCGGCTTGCACCGCCTGTGAGATAAATTCCACGGTCGATAATATCCGCCGAAAGTTCAGGGAGAGTAACCTCAAGAGTTTCCTTGACAGCGGTCAAAATCTGACCGACAGGTTCTTGGAGAACTTCACGAATGTCGGATGAAGTAATCTCCACACTTCCCGGAAGTCCGTCAGTAAGATTTCTGCCTCTTACTTCCATAGCGGCCTCGCCGTCATATTCCAATGCAGAGCCGATTTTAAGCTTGATATCCTCTGCCGTACGCTCGCCGATAAGAAGATTGTGAGTCTTGCGCATATAAGTTACGATTGCATCGTCCATAGCCTCACCGCCGACCTTGATGCTGTTACAGCACGCAATTCCGCCGAGAGAAAGCACGGCAATATCGGTTGTACCGCCGCCGATGTCGATAATCATTGAACCTGTTGCCTCATAAACAGGAAGTCCTGCGCCGAGAGCCGCCGCCATTGACTGCTCAATAAGTTCCACTTCCTGAGCGCCTGCCGAACGAACAGCATCTTCAACAGCTCTGCGTTCAACCTCTGTTACATCGGACGGAACGCTGACAACAACTCTTGTTTTTGTAAAAACATTGCGTGATGTTGAACGGTCCATAAAGTCGTGAAGCATATCCGCAGTCATATCAAAGTCGGCAATAACGCCTGCCCTCATAGGTCTGACAGCCACGATTGAACCCGGTGTTCTGCCAATCATATTTTTTGCCTCGTTTCCCGTTGCAAGCACTCTCTTTGATTTGACATCAACTGCCACAACAGACGGCTCGTTAATTATAATATGACCTTTTTTGTCGGCAACTCTTGTGTTGGATGTGCCGAGGTCAATTCCGATATCTCTTGAAAAAAGCATTTTAAAACCCGCTTTCGTAATTATTTTATATCAATTAATTATTATATAATATAGAATAAATAATCTCAACAGTTATTTGAAAATTTAATAAAAATGTCAAATTATACAAAAAACCTCCTGCATGGACAGGAGGTTTTTGTATCAAAATCAAATTTCTTGCAATTCGGGTTCAAGAACAAAAATTTTGTCCCAATTTGCATAGTATTCCTTTTGCTTGATGAGTTTGCGAGCCTGAATATAGTCGTATGCCTTTTTGTGGAAAGTGTCAAGCTCCTTTGATGCTTCCTTGAGCTTTGTCGCCTTGAGGTTCGCCTCCTCCTTGGTGTTTTCGCTCATAGCATTTGCTTCGTTATATTTATCAAGAGTCGGTTCGCTGATGCCGTAAAGTTCTTCAACGGTATGCGACAAAAGGTCGGTTGCCTTTTCGGTCTTTTTAATCATTCTTTCTGTTGTGAAGCGCTCTTTTTCGTTCACAACAATTTC
>CABQCC010000049.1 GCA_902462495.1 uncultured Eubacterium sp.
TATTCTCAACGACCCTGAAACAAAGGCAGTTCACATCAGAGGGTGTTCATTGTATTTGTTATTTGTATATTTTGGATGTTGTTCTTAATTAAATCGATTTATATGGTTTTGTATGCTTTTGTTGTGAGCAGGGGCTTTTATACCGCTATGCAAAATTCGTATGTAATCGGCTGAAGTTGGTTATTTTTAGCCCAATTTGTACGCTGAAATTGCACAGTTCGTACAGGACACATTACATTGACCATCTGACCGCCGACAGAACCGGCTTGCTTAGAAGTAAGGTCGCCGTTGTAGCCCTGCTTAAGGTTAACACCAACCTCGTTAGCTGCTTCCATCTTGAAGCGGTTGAGAGCGTCCTTAGCCTCTGGAACTGTGTTCTTTGCCATTGTTGATACACCTCGCTTATTGATATTTGCAAAGGCGTGTGTTGTACAAAAACGCTTTCGCCCTTGCAAAACATCACTTTCACCTTGCAAGTTTATTTTGTGTATCGTATTCGATTTTACAACTGAAAAATTTTTACAATTATTATTAATAAATTTGAATGTAAAAAGCATTCGTTTTGGCTAATATATTGACATAAAAATATCCGTATGATACGATGAATTTAGATTCAAATTTTCAGAGTTGAGGCTAAATATGGCAGATACAATCATAATAATCAGAGGTAATTCAGGTAGCGGCAAAACAACCGTTGCAAATAAATTGTGTGATGAGTTGGGTGCAGAATGTATGTTGCTTTCTCAAGATTTTATCAGGAGAGATGTATTGCACACAAAAGATGGTGAAAACAGTATAGCTGTTGATTTGCTAAAGGATTTAATCTTATTTGGAAAGAAACATAATAGTATAATTATTCTTGAAGGCATATTGAATTCTGTTTGGTACGAGTCGTTGTTTAATTTGATTCAAAAAAATTTTAATAGCATTTATACATATTACTATGACATACCGTTTGATGAAACAGTTAAAAGATTTCAAACTAAAAGTAACGTGAGCTATACCGAACAAGATATGAAGCGTTGGTGGAATGAAAAGGATTTGCTGGGATTTGATAATGAAAAAGTTATTTCAAAAGATATGTCTGCAGATAATACTGTTAAAATGATATTGAAGAATTGTACGAAAAATATCAGTTGATATGCAATTATGTTTTGATTTTGTAATGCTTGTTATGTTGGGCAGTTGTTTTATCAAATTAAAACAGCCGCTACTGTTTTTGCAGATCACGGCTGTTGGAATTTATTTAATTTCAAGTGGGAAAACTACTGTTAAAAGCATTTTGAAATCAGTTGGAGCATAGACTGCGTGAGGCTTTTTAGCAGGCATAACAATAGCTTCTCCTGCGTTGCAGAGATACACCTTACCGTCAACAGTGAACTGTCCTGTTCCCTCCAAAACGGTTACCATTGCATCACCTGTTGAGTCGTGTGTGCCGATTCCCTCACCCTGTGAAAAGGCGAACAGCGTTACGCTGACAGCACTGTTTTGTGCCAAGGTTTTGCTGACCACTTGCCCTGCCTGTACCTCTACCTGTTGCGCAAGAGCAAAAACTTCCTCGTGATTTACATTTTTGATAAATGCCATTGATTTATCCTCCTATGATAATATTTTTCCGTCGGTTGAGATTGTTACTACCTGCCATGGAATGAACTTTCCGCTGTTTTGAAGTGCTGTCTTAACTGCGTGTTCGATACCTCCGCAGCAGGGCACCTCCATTCTTACAACGGTTACGCTTTTGATATTATTTTTTTCGATAATTGCAGTTAATTTATCTGTGTAGTCAACATCATCAAGCTTCGGACAGCCTATAAGAGTAACCTTGTTTTTGATGAAATCGTTGTGGAAATTGCCGTAGGCATAAGCCGAGCAATCAGCGGCAACAAGAAGATTTGCACCATCAAAATAAGGTGCATTAATCGGCACAAGCTTAATTTGAACAGGCCATTGAGAAAGCTGACTTGATACGAAAAGATCGGTATTATCTATTTCCTTTTCGTGATTTATACTCATTGAGCGTGAACCGGGACAACCTGAATGAAGCTTTTGCTTTGATTTTTGACTTGCTTTAACTGCCGCCTCGTCATAAGCCGGAGCCTCACGCATTTCAAAGGAAATTGCGTCAACAGGACAGGTGGGTAAGCAATCGCCCAAGCCATCGCAATAATCCTCTCTTGTGAGAACGGCTTTGCCGTTTACCATTTCTATTGCGCCTTCATGGCAGGCAGATGCACAGGCACCGCAACCGTTACATTTTTCTTTATTTATCTTAATGATTTTTCTAATCATTTTAATCTTCCTTTCTTGATTTGATAGCCTCATTATACTATAAATCATACTGATTTTCTACCGATTTTCGATAAAAAATACGAGGTATGTTATGGAAAGAAAGCAATATAAAATAAGTATTATTCAGCACATAAATGCTTACAAAAAAGTAAATTTAATGAAAAATCACTCAACGATTTCACTTTCCTTTGCGTGAAACCTGATACCGTTACAACACGCCTCAACAATTACATTTCAATAGTGTAAATTTTCAATCTTTACATTATTGTATATTACTTAAAATTTATTGTCAATTGTAGAAATAAAAGCGTTCGTTATGCCTTTTTTACTGTCAATTAATTCGCAATATTTTTCTTTTTTGGACTTGACTTTTAATAGTTAGTCTTTCTTACTTTTGCGAAAAATATGATGTTTTATTAACTTGATTAAAATATTGACATTTGCTATACTGAGTCTATATTAATTTAAACGAAGGTAAATATATGTTTGAAAAGTTTAGAAAACTCGGAAACAAAGGAATTTATCTTAGCATAGCATTCATTATAATATTGTTCGCAATAATTTGGGGAATATTGTCAATTAACACTGGAGAGAAAACACCTGTAGAAAGTCAACGAGTTTATGAAGAGATTATAAATTTAGGATATGAACCAATTGATACGACATCATTATATATTGAAGATGATTCAAATTTGCAAAAGAGTGTAACAATTGACAACAAAAAAATCCGTTTTGATTTCTTTGAATTTGATAATGACAATAGTGCAATTAATGTATATAACCATGCTTGTTCTCAAATGCACATTTATCAAAGTGGTGATATGATTGAACGAGATGAGGGCTATAATAACTATTCCATGTATTCCTTGAAGTCAAAAGGAGTATATTATATAACAATTCGAGTTGGAAATACCGCTCTATATGCTTATTGTGATGAAGAGTATAAAAGTGAACTGGACACAATATTGTTATCTATTGATTATGATTCTTCAACTAAAAATAAATAGTATTACAACAAAAGGTGCTGTAAAAAAACAGCCTAATGAAAATCCGGGATTCACGAAAAAGTGAGTCCCGGTTAGTTTTTGTTAAAAATCAGACTGATGTTTGATTTTTTGTGAAAAATTGTTGTTTTTTGGATATAACAAACCAAAGGTGTGGAGATTTACATCTTTGACATTAAAAACTTTTTAGTTTTTCTTATGCTGTTCGTTGTTCACTTGATAAAATTAAGTCAAAATATTTTTGTCGAGCGAAAAGACAATTTAGAGTCCAAACATCGTTTTGCATATTCTTTTTCCGCAGGTGGTTTTAAAAATCTTGTCACAAGCATTTTGAACAGCCTGTTTTGAAAGATTTTCCTCATACATATTGACGAGAAAATCCGCTTCAACAAGAATTTGATAGTCAATTTCGTCAATATTGTCATATGTATGATGATGCGCTATTAAATATTGTACTCGATTGGATACTTTGTCATCAAAGCCTAATTTTTCCAGCAATTGTTTTGCTATTGACGGTCCTTCTTTTTCCTGTAATTTTCCATTGCAGCTTCCGTATTTTTCTTCACAAATGTGAATTCCTATATCGTGGGTAAGTGCTGCGGTTTCAATTATAAATAATGTTTCGTCGTCAACATTTTCTGCCTCGGCAATGAGTTTTGCATAGCTGTGAACTTTGCAAAAATGCTGAATTCTCTTTGCGTCACCGTTGTATAAATCTATCATTTCCAAATGCAGTTTGTTTATCATTTTGATACTTCCTTTGAGTTCGTTTTATATTAAAGAATTCAGCAGTGCTTCGCAACCTTTGCGAATATCATTGTAGCACCTGTCAAAATCGCTTGTATACCAAGGGTCGGACACGCCTGCGGTGCTGTCGGTGTATTCCATCAGCTTGTGGATTTTGCCTTGAGGGTTGCCGATTCCGTTCTGAATTTCTTTCGTGCTTGTTGTCCTTGAGTTTTTTGTTATCTATACTCTATATGTTGTTTCAAATCTTAAAATAAAAGCTGAAGCCCCATTACGATAATCCACATATATGCACAGGTTTTCGGAATCATAAGCAAGCCAACCTTTGGTTTTGTTTTGCTGAACAATGTTACAGGGATGTAGCAGCCGAATGAAATGATGATTGCGGCAACCATTCTTGTCATATGAAGGTTGTTAGTGTTGCCTGAAATTGCGTAAAGAATGATTACACCGATACCTGTTACTGCAAAAACAGCGTTTCTGATAACGGAAAGCTTCATATTGCCTTCGTCTGAACACCAGTTGTTTTGCGGAAGAACGCAGATTATCATTCTGATGATTGCGGAAATCCAAATCATTGCTTCAACTGCAACAGGTGCTGTCAATTCGGGGAATGTAAGCTTCCAGATATACAACAAAACAATGTAGAATGCTGTCATCGTGATTGATGAAACCTGCAAGCCGATGCCGAGTTGTTTTTTGATTTTGTCGTTGCTTCCGTGAACTGCTCTGATGATTCTCGGAACAAGGTGAATTGCATCACCGCCACAAAGCGTCAATGTTAACACGCCGTACAAGATGAACAAAGGATTGCCCTTTGAAAATGCGAAGAACAAAATACCTGCGATTAAGTCGAAAATCAAATATCCTGCGTCAAAAATTGCTTCCATAATATCGGGAATTTGCGGTTTGTATTTTTCGTTTGCCATAATCAAAACTCCTTTTTTACTTCAAATAACTAACATTCACGGTGTTATTTATTCTTTAAACAATCTTCTGCATTATTGCAGATTTTTTCAAATATATTCTTGAATGTTGCGATTTCCTCATCCGAAAATCCTTTGAGCACATCGTGGGCAAAACGCTTTTGCGTGTCGATACCCTCATAAATTATGCTTTTTGCATGTTCGGTCACAAAAATTTCTATGTGTTTTTTATTGCTTTTGCTCTGCTTCTTTTCAATCAAGCCTTTGCTTTCAAGCGATTTGAGCGAGGTCGAAACATGAGATTTTGTTGATTTGCGAATTTTGACAATGTCTGCCGCCGTGTTGAATTCGGGGTTGCCGTGCAAAAACATCAGTATATCATATTCCATTTGGGTCAAATCGTACTTGTCACAAATTGAACTTGTGAGCGATTCGTAATAGTCGGTAATTGTTTTGTGCCTGTCCCAAAAATACATATCGTTACTCCTTGTCAATCGTTCTATTTAGAACTATTATAGTGCGCTATATATCGTTTGTCAACACATATATTTACTCTGTTTATAAATACTTCTTGATAAAATCCCGAACATTTTATATAATAAAATTAGATTAGTAGACGAAAAAAGACTGATTTTTATGAGAGGGTAAATTATGTACAGTGTTCTTGTAGTTGATGATGAGGCTCGTCAGAGAGAGGCAGTTATAAAAAGTGTTGACTGGCAGGGTGCAGGCTTCAATGTTGTGGGCGATGCCGAAAACGGAATCGAAGCACTTGAACAGCTCGAAAAACTTGAGCCCGACCTCATTTTGACAGATATAAAAATGCCGCTTATGACCGGACTTGAACTTGCACGCAAGGCGAGGGAAGTTCGTCCTGCCACAAAACTTGTTATTTTGAGCGGTTATGACGATTTTGAATACGCACAGGAAGCGTTCAAATATAATGTTATCCGCTATCTTTTAAAGCCGATTTCCGCACAAGAACTCGGTGACGAGCTTGTGAAAATCAGAGAAGAAATGGACTATGAGTTTGAGCAACTCAAAAGCGGAACTTCTGATGAAAACACATCAATCAGGCTTGAAAAGGCAGAGTATTTGCTTCCGCTTCTTCTCGGAACAGGTGATGACAATTATCCCGATGAAGTGCTTATGCAAACTGCAAAGAGGCTCGGAATCGTTAAAAGTGACGGCGATTGCTTCAGCGTTGTTGTGTCAAAATTCAAAAATATTCAAGGCAAGAATGTAACCGAAAATCATCATATTGATTTTGTTAATGCCATTGTCGGCAAGTATGCGGAATGTGAGAGCTTTCTCGTTAACGGTAGAATTGTAACCCTTGTTACAAGCACTCCTGAGGATATGTCAACAAAACTCCGTATTCCTGTTATCGAAATGGTGCAAAGTGCAAAGAAACTTCTCTCTCAAAAATGCACAATCGGTATCAGTCAAACCGTTGACCGCCCGTCCTTGCTTGCGTTTGCTTGCACACAGGCGATTACCGCAAGACGATACACTTCCGACGGCACGGGCGATATTAGATATATCAACGACCAAGAACCGAAAAGTTCTTTTGAATACGAGGCTGTGGACAAATCGGTTGACAGGCTTGAACAATTGCTTAAAGTCGGCACAAAGCAGGAAATCAACGATTATCTTGAAGAAATGCTTGCAGGCAAAAGCAGGGGCGGTATTGATTATCTCATCATTCAAATTCTTGCAACCGCCCACAGATGCGTCAGCGTTTTGTCAGATGCAAATGCTTTGTCGGAACTTTTTTCTTCAAATAATTTCATCACTTCCCGTCTTTCGTTTGATTTTAATGAGAGATACAAAAAAGAACTTATTTCGCTATGTCTTGATGCAAGAGATATGATTTCTCGCTCACAAAGACACGAGAGCGAGTCTATTTGTGACAAGGCTCTCCAAATCATCAATGATGAATATATGAATGAGGACTTGTCTTTGACCGACGCAAGCGAAAAACTCGGAGTAAGTCCAAACTATTTGAGTGCACTCATCAAAAAAACAAAATCGCAAAACTTCGTTTCTCTTGTTACGGAACGCAGAATGAAGGCGGCAAGCGACCTGCTTTTGTGCACTTCTATGAAGATTTTTGAAATATCGCAAAAATGCGGATACAGCGACCAGCACTATTTTAGCTATTGCTTCAAGCGATATTACGGTATGTCGCCTAATAAGTACAGAGAGGAACACTTGGGTTCGGGCAATGTTTAAGTATAAAAAAACAAAACTTTCTCCTCTTATCATTGCGGTTGTTGTTTGCGGAATATTGTTTTCGGTATTTGCATCAACCGTGTTTTTTGGTATGTTTCACCAAAAGTTGATGATTAATTCTGCTGCCGTGTCATCCAAGCAGACAGTGTCGCAGGCAGATATTGCGGTGTCGGGATATATGTCGTCCATAAAGAAAAAACTCAACAATCTTTGTGAGGAATCAAACAGCTGTAAAAGTGAAAAAGAACTTCAAAGCGTTTTATCAACTTCGGCAAGGCTTGAGGATGATATTTACAGCGTTATGATTTATGACGATGACGGGCGACTCCTTTTGTACGGCAACGAAAACAACGATAAGGCAAAGGACAGCGCAACCGATATGCTTCTTGACAAGGCGGATTTCTTTGCGGCGTCAAGCGGTTTTGCGGTTACCGACCCTCATGTCAACGCAATGTACAGGAACAAGTATCCTTGGGTGGTCACCATTGTAAGGCAGGAATATTCAAGCCTGTTCAAACAGCAGGTTTATGTTGCTGTTGACTACAAGTTTTCGCAGATTGCAACTTATGTTGATAATATCAGTATCGGTCAGCGAGGCTATTGCTATATCATCAATTCAAAGGGCGATGTGGTGTATCATCCTCAACAGCAGATGTTGTTTTCGGGTATAAAAACCGAGAGTACGGACAAAATTTCAAAAATGACGGACGGCACTCATATTGAAAAGGATAATATTTATTGCCTTATATCAATGAGCGGTTGCAATTGGCGAATTGTCGGAGTCAGCTATAATGACGAGGTTACAAAATCGGTGAGAGAACAGTTGCTTCTCGGATTTTTGTTTGCGCTTCTCTTCAGTTTGCTTATTTCTCTTGTGATTTATTTGATTTTGTCACGAACCGTTACCCGACCTGTAAGACGGCTTGTTTCATCTATGCAGGAATTTGAAAAGCAGGCGGAAACTTTCAAGTACAATGCCGATATGAGTAATGTTGTTGAATTCCAAACGCTTTCAACATCGTTTGAGCATATGGTTGGTATGATTCAGTCGCTTATGGAAAAGGTGCACAACGAGGAAATTGTCTTGCGCAAGACGGAACTTAAAGCCTTGCAGGCACAGATTAATCCTCACTTTTTGTACAACACTCTTGATTCTATCCAGTGGATGTGCGAGCAGGACAACAGCAAAGACGCTGTCAAGATGGTTGGCGCACTTGCAAAACTTTTTAGAATCAGTATCAGCCACGGAAATGAATTTATCACCATCGGTGATGAACTCAAGCATGCAGAAAGTTATTTGATTATTCAAAGTTACAGATATAAAAATCAGTTTACTTATTCATTTGATGTTGATGAGGATTTGCTCAACTGTATGTGCAACAAAATCACCGTTCAGCCGTTTATTGAAAATGCAATTTATCACGGACTTGACCGAATGGTTGATGAGGGTGAAATCAAAATCACCGTTAAGCGTGACGGCGAGGATATTTTGATTATTATTGCCGACAACGGACTCGGTATGACCGAGGAGCAATGCAGAAAAATTCTTGAAAAGGGCAGAAGTGATTCAAGAGGTATCGGCGTTAAGAATGTTGACGACCGTTTGAAAATTTATTTTGGAGAACATTATGGTATTAATATTGAAAGCGAACTTGATGTCGGAACAACCGTTACTGTCAGAATCCCTACGATAGAGAAAGGACACGAAAATGAATATTAAAAAAATATTGGCTTCGCTTTTGGTGTCGGTTTTCGCTGTCGTATGCCTGATTGGGTGCACAAGCACCGCAAAACCAACTGTTCACGGCAAGGTAGCTGTCATTACAAAGGGCAGTGATTCCTATTTTTGGAACGATTTGAAAAACGGTGCCGTATCTGCCGGAACGGAATATAACATCGATGTTACGGTTGAAGGCCCTGACAACGAGTCTGATTGCAAGGCTCAAAACAAATTGATAAAAAATGCTGTTGCACGCAATGTTGATGTCATTGTTTTGTCTGCGATAGATTACAAAAAAAACGCACCTGCCGTGCAAAATGCCGTTGACAGCGGAATAAAGGTTATTATGATAGACAGCGATGTTGATGTAAAAAATACACAGGCGTTTATCGGAACGAATAATATTCAGGCAGGCAAAAAAGCAGGCGAGGCAGTCGAAAAATTGTGCAAGGATGAGAGTAATATATATATAGGTATAGTAAGTTCGGGTGAAAACACCGAGAATAATACCGAGCGTCAGCAGGGCTTTGCCGAATATATTGAATCCCTCGGCAATGTAAAAATTGTTGATACTGTTTATATTTCATCCGATGCGGACAATGCAACGGCTCAAACAAAAAAGCTTTTGAAAAAACATCCCGAAATCAATGCCGTTATCGGTTTTAATGAATGGGCGACACTCGGTGCAGGCACGGCTATATCGGAACTTGAGCTTGCAGACAGCGTTTGTGTTGTCGGTTTTGACAACAATGTAAAGTGTGTCGGTATGCTTGAAACGGGCGAGATTGACACATTGATTGTGCAGAATCCGTTTGCAATCGGCTACATTGCGGTTTCAAATGCCGCACAGCTTATGGCAGGGAAGAGCATTGACCCTTTGATTGAAACCTCGGTTTATGTTGTTAATCGCACAAATATGTTCAACAAGGATGTTCAAAAGGTTCTGTTCAGTTTTGAATAAGATTACTTGTTATTTACTGTTTTGTTAATATTGCATAAATAAAACCCCGATTTATTGGTAAAAATATATCGGGGTTAACTTTTTATACATATTTATTTAGTAAAATAATAAAATTTTATACATTTTGAATAAGATTTTACATTCTCATTTCATTTGACCAACGATATAATGAAGATGCTAAATGACTTGAAAATAATTTAAGGAGGTAATCTTTATGAAAAAGATGAAAAAGTTATTTGCACTGCTTTTGGCAGTAGTAATGGTTGTCGGCTTTGCTGCATGCTCATCCAACAAGGGTGACGATTCAAAGACCGAAGCACCTAAGAACAAGGGTGAAATATCTGTATTCTATTACACATTCAGCGATGCTTATATTTCTACCGTTCGTTCTTCAATGGACAAAATCTTAAAGGATTCCGGCTACACATTCAACGACTATGATGCAAACGGAAACCAAACAACACAGACCGAGCAGGTTCAGACAGCTCTTGCAAAAGGCTCATCAATGCTTATTGTAAATGTTGTTGATACAGGTTCAAACGATGCTGCACAGAACATTATCAATCTTGCAAAGGCAAAGAATGTTCCTGTTGTATTCTTCAACCGTTCAGTTGATCAGTCAGTTATCGAAAGCTATGAAAAGTGCGTATTCGTAGGTACAGACTACGAGCAGGCAGGTCATATGCAGGGTAAGATGATTGGTGAATACCTTGTTGAAAATTATGACAAGTACGACCTTAACGGCGACGGCAAAATCAGCTATGTAATGTTCAAGGGTCAAGAGGGCAACATGGAAGCTATCGCTCGTACACAGTACGGTGTTGAGGATGCAAACACAGTTCTCAAAGAAGCAGGCAAGCCTGAACTTGAATTCTACGACAAGGCAAACAAGAACAAGTATCTTGTTGACCAGGACGGTCTTTGGTCATCAGCTGCTGCAACAAACTATATGAGCACAGCTCTTGCACAGTATACAGAAGCTAACAAGAATATGATTGAACTTGTTATCGCAAACAATGACGAAATGGCTCTTGGTGCAGTTTCTGCTCTTCAGACAGCAGGCTACAACAAAGAGGGCGGCAGATACATTCCTGTATTTGGTGTTGACGCAACAGACGCTGCTAAATCAGCAATTAAGGCTGGCACAATGGTTGGTACAATCAAGCAGGATGCTCAAGGTATGGCAACCGCAATCACAACAATTATGAAGAACTACCTCGACGGAGCAAACGCTCTTGACGGTATCGATACCGAAAATGTAGTAGGCACATGGAGAGTTAACATTCCTTACTCTGCATACACAGCAGACAGCGCCGAATAATTAAAATCTACGGTGTCAATTAAAATCTCTACGGTTGGGGCTTTATGCCTCAACCGTAAATAAATGCAGATAGGAGAGATAGCTATGCAGAAAAATGTAAACATATCCGATGCTGCTGACAAAGATATATTGTTAAAAATGGTTGATATAGAAAAGTCATTCCCTGGTGTTAAGGCTCTTGACCACGCTCAGCTTACGGTAAAGCGAGGCACGGTTCACGCTCTTATGGGCGAAAACGGAGCCGGCAAATCAACACTTATGAAGTTAAATCTGAGTAATCTCCTTGCCGTGTAATTGTCTATTTCTCCGTGCTCA
>CABQCC010000050.1 GCA_902462495.1 uncultured Eubacterium sp.
CCTGCAAATCAAACAAGACATAAATAAAGTAAATTACATCACATTGCATTGACAATTATTTTTTATAATGCTATACTTTTTATATTCGCTCAGGGAGCGATTATTCAGTAAAAACAAAAGCCGAACAGGTGCAGACTGAGATAGCTGTAGCTTGTTCGTTTTTTTGATTATATGTAGTATTTTTTAAGAACAGATGCAAAAATTATTAAAACGAATTTCGGGAGAATAAAAATGACAAAGGATGAATATTTAATAACAGATCCACCGCTCAAGGCGTTGACTGTTTTTGCAATGCCTATGATTTTGGGCAGTTTCTTCCAACAAGTATACAATATGGCGGATTCAATCATCGTCGGTCAATTTGTCGGTTCTTCTGCTCTTGCAGCCGTCGGTGCTTGTGCCGCACTTACAAATGTTTTTATTTGCATAGCGCTCGGTGCAGGCGTAGGCGCAGGTGTACTTGTCAGCCGTTATTTCGGTGCTCAAAATTACGGCAAGATGAAAACAATCGTTTCTACTTCACTAATCAGTTTTCTGCTTTTAAGCATATTTCTCGGCGTTTTTGGATTTTGCAGTTCTCATTGGATGATGAGCATACTGCAAACTCCGGCAGATATAATGGATGATGCGGTGCTGTATTTACGTATCTATTTTGCCGGCTTTCCGTTTTTGTTTATGTACAATATTCTGTCAACTATGTTTACTTCAATCGGCAAATCAAAAATCCCGTTATGGCTTTTAATATTTTCGTCTGTTCTGAATATCATTATGGACCTTTGGATGGTTGGCGGTCTTAAACTCGGCGTATTCGGTGCAGCTCTTGCAACTCTTATCGCACAGGGCATTTCTGCCATATTTTCCCTTTTGATTTTTCTTCGTCGTATGCGCAAATACACAAGTCCGTTTCATTGGTTTGACAAAAACGAACTGCTTTGTATGCTTAAAATCGCCGTTCCCTCTGTTCTTCAGCAATCAACGGTATCAATCGGTATGATGATTGTGCAAGCAGTTGTAAATCCTTTTGGTACACAAGCACTCGCAGGATATGCGGCAACAATGAGGGTAGAAAATGTTTTTTCGCTGATATTTGTTTCCATCGGAAATGCCGTGTCACCTTTTGTGTCGCAAAATCTCGGTGCAAAGAAAAATGCTCGAATTAAAAAAGGCTACCGTGCCGCATTGCTGTTAGATGTATGCTTCGCTGTTCTTGCATTTGTAATTATTGAAACCATGCACACTCAAATTTCTTCGCTTTTCTTAGGCAAAGACGGAACGGCGTTGGCATATCAAGTGTCCGGTGATTATATGAAATGGCTCGGCTACTTTTTCATATTTATGGGCATCAAAATGGCAACAGACGGTGTTCTTCGTGGACTTGGAAATATGCGTCCGTTTTTAATTGCAAATATGGTCAACCTTGCAATTCGCCTGTCCGTAGCATTGATTTTTGCACCGCATTTTGGCATTGAATTTGTTTGGCTTGCAGTACCTGCAGGCTGGCTCGCCAATTTTTTAATTTCCTATTCGGCACTAAGAAAATCTTGGCCAAAAGAAAAATTTGCTTAGAAATTTCACATTATATAAGAAAACAGGTTTGCCCCAAAACTTAGGGCAGACCTGTTTTTAAACAGTCATTATAAACTGTCACTCAACACCTTGATTTTTTCATCACGGCTAAGAGTCTTATAACCGCCATCCATTGTTAGTGTTAAATCGGCAATGTTTTCTATATCATCTTTGGTAACTCCCAAATCGGATATATTAGTAATAACACCGATTTCGTTCATCCAATTTTCCATTGCAAGTAATCCTTCTTTTGCAATTTGCTCATCTGTTTTGCCTTGAGGGGAAACACTCCAAACATTGATTGCAAAACGCTTAAATTTATCAAGTCCGTAAGGCATTATATATCTGTAATATGCGAGAGAAACAGCAGAAAGCGTCATACCGTGGGTTGCGTTTGTATAACCTCCGACTGCCTGACCAAGCATATGAACCTCCCAATCGGTTGTTTTGCCTTTGGCAATAAGAGTGTTAAGCGCCCAAGTAGCAGTCCACATAATATTGCTTCTTGCCTCGAAATCGTTAGGATTTTTTACTGCAATAAGACTTGAGTGAATAACGCTTTTCATAAGTGCTTCGCTGATATAATCGCTTGTATTGTTATCAGTTCCCGAAAAATATTGCTCGCATATATGATTGAAAATATCGTAAATTCCCGACACCATTTGGTATTTCGGCAATGTCATTGTAAAGCGAGGATTAAGGATTGTAAATCTCGGCATAATCTTTTCATCTGCAAAGACATGACCGATTTTTTCTTTTGTATTCTGATTTGTAATTACAGAACCTGCGTTCATTTCCGAGCCTGTTCCCACCATTGTTAAAATACAGCCAATCGGTATTATTTCACAATTCGGTTCTTCAAAACGGACAAAATATTTTTCCCAAGGATCATCATTACAATTAACAGAAACAGAAAGCGCCTTTGAAAAATCACAAACAGAACCACCGCCAACTGCGAGAATAAAATCCGCATTATGATTTCTTGCTATTTCTATACCTTCATAAAGTTTTTCAACAGTCGGATTTGGCATCACGCCCTCAATTTCTGTGATGTTTTTATTGCTTTCTTTTAGAATTTTGATTATATCGTCATAAATGCCATTCTTTTTTATAGAACCTGTACCATATACAAGTACAACATTATCACCGTATTTTCTTAATTCATCACTTAAATTGGATAATGAATTATCTCCAAAATAAAGTTTTGTCGGATTACAATAACTAAAATTTCCTAACATAATTTTACTCCATTCTTTAATAATATAGAAATTTCATTAAATATTTTTGCCCATCTGATAAGCAAGTTCCATCGCAGGGTGATTTTTAATTTCACCTTTTTCATACACACCGCCGGCAACAACAGCTCCTTTTTCAACTGCACCTTCGACACAATCGGCATAACCTCTAAAACAAGCCAATGTTGTGTCTGCTGACGATTTTTCATTATCTGCCATAGTAGTAATATAATAAAATTCCTTGTTTTTAACCTCTAACCAACGAGCAACGGTACGGTCGATAACCGCTTTTAGTTGCGCATCAATTGAATAAAAGTAAACCGGACTCGCCAAAACAATAACATCAGCATCAATCATTTTTTGTAAAATCTCAGCCATATCGTCCTTAAATACACACGCACCGCTGTTTTTACTGCAATGGTAACAAGCAATACAAGGGTGTATGTTCTTTTCGGACACATGAATTTTTTCAACATTATGACCGGCTTCTGTTGCACCTTTGGCAAATTCATCACACAAAATGTCAGAGTTACCGCCTTTTCGAGGACTGCCTGACAGAATTAAAACTTTTTTACTCATAATAAAATCTCCTCTATTTCTTATTTTCGGATAAATTGCTCATCGTTTGTCTGTATTGCTCCGTCATCTACATATCGTTCCACCCGCATATGCAAATCATATTTTTCACGCAATTCCATTATTGTTTTCATCATTGGAGAGGCGTGATGTATGTCAATTGCCTCCTGAGAACTCCAACTGTCAATGAGCAAAACTGTCTCGGAATCATCCAACGGCACAAAATAATCATATTTAAGATTTCCCTTTTCTTTTTTGATTTGTTCAACCGTTCCGCTTTCAATCATTTCTTGTGCAAATTTTCGTGCAGAGCCGTTTGTGCCTGTATAATATAAATTTACTGTAATTGCCATAATATCACCTCGTTATTTTTGTGTACTCGCTTTATAAACATCATCGTTTACTTCTTCCAGCCACTCATTTGTGGTTTCTTCGCCGGGAACTTCTACTGCCAGATGGGAAAACCAACTATCAGGAGCAGCGCCGTGCCAATGTTTGACATTCGCAGGAATATTCACAACATCGCCGGGCAGCATTTCTATAGCTTTCTTGCCCCATTCCTGATAATATCCTCGTCCGGCAACACAAATCAAAATTTGACCGCCACCGTTTTTTGATTTATGAATATGCCAATTGTTTCTGCATTTCGGCTCAAAGGTTACATTGAAAATTCCGACCTGTTGCGTGGAAATAGGTGCAAGGTAGCTTTTGCCTATAAAATAAGGTGCAAAACTATCGTTCGGCTCACCAATTGGAAATATCATTGACGAAGCATGTTTTTCAATCGTATTATCTTCGGTTTCCTCGTTCTTATCATTCCACACTTCTTTTGCCATACGAAATGCAGCCCAAGCTTTTGGCCATCCTGCATAAAAAGCATTATGTGTTAAAATCTCCGTGACTTCTTCTTTTGTAATTCCGTTTTTCTTAGCATTTTCCAAATGGTAACGAAAAGCGGAATCGATTAAACCTTGTGACATTAAAGAAGTAACTGTTACAAGTGAACGGTCTCTAAGTGATAACTTGTCTTCTCTGCTCCAAACCTCACCAAACAATACATCATCGTTTAATTCAGCAAATTTGGGAGCAAATCCTCCTAATTCTTTTCTACCGGCTGTTTGTTTTACTGCCATAAATTTCAACCTCCTAAATTTTGAAATTTGCTATTGATTATTTTTATAATCTCTGTTATATTGATAATAACACCTAAACCTAACTTTAAGTCAAGAGCTTTTTTATTTTTTTTGGAGGGAAAAATATGTATACAATCGGTCAAGTATCTGAAATGTTTGATTTACCGGTATCAACTTTGCGTTACTATGATAAAGAAGGGCTGTTTCCTGAATTAAATCGCACATCCGGAATTAGACAATTCACCGAAAAAGAGGTTGAAGCATTACGGGTGATTGAATGCTTGAAAAAAACAGGGTTGCAAATAAAAGATATTAAGCAATTTATGTCTTGGTGTATGGAAGGAAGTTCAACATATACCAAAAGAAAAGAGTTATTTGAAAACCAAAAAAAGCAAGTAGAAGCTGAGATTACCAAGTTAAATAAAACGCTTGATATGTTAAATTTCAAATGTTGGTATTACAGTGAGGTTATAAAAGACGGAAACGAGGATAGGGTAAAAAGTATGATTCCTAATGAATTACCGAACAGTATTAAATCGGCATATATCAATTCACACAAAGAATGAACAAGGCACAAAAGACAAGAAAATCCCTATTGATGTAAAAATACATCAGTAGGGATTTTTATAATTAGCAATCAATAAATAACAGATTTTAATTATGGTTTATGCTTTTTTGATGCTCTTGAAAATTGAGAAGTATCATAACTCAAATATAATGCACCCCACTGCAAGAGGCAGTGACAAATAATAGTAAAACCCTTTCGGTAATGATTTTCAATTATTCAATCCCCTGCTCATCAATTATTTCTGCATTTTTTAAATAGCAATATAAATACTTACCATCTGAATAAGTATCGAATGTACCGACAACCGTTATTTCCGTATTTTGTTCAAAGTTAGGATTTGTTTTATCTGAAAGTTCAAATTCCAATCCTTGTTGACAACAAGCAGCTGCATCAGGAATAATCACGGAATTGTATATTTTGCCTTTTTCTTCATCCGTATATTGATTAAATTGACCTTTCATTTTTATGATCTTGCCTTTATAATCATCAGGCGTAATAAGCATATTGTAAACTTCAGAGTAGACTACCGTTCTGCTTAGTTCCGTCAAGTCCAAATCAACAGGCTTCGCTTCGGCTCTTGTGGTTTCAGTTATGCTTGTTGTGGTCTTTGAGTTGGAATTCTCATTTTTATTACTGTTTTTTGAACAAGCGACAAAACTTAAAGTCAACACTAAAGCTAATATAATTGCAATTATTTTTTTCATACTCTTGCGCCCCTCTTAACGTTTGATAAAATCAAGCAAATTATAAATCCGGACATATCGCTTGCAACAATGGTTGAGCCTACCGGCGTTCCTGCAAGAATTGAGGCAATGAGTCCCACAACCGTACACACAACAGAAAAGGCTGCAGAAAAGATAATTACAGATTTAAAGCTTTTGAAAAGTCGCATTGCCGAAAGTGCAGGGAAAATAATCAGTGCAGAAATAAGAAGTGAACCTACAAGGTTCATTGCAAGCACAATAATAACTGCAATGGTAACTGCTATCAAGAAGTTATATGCCCCAACTTTTATTCCTGTAGCTTTGGCAAAGCTTTCATCAAAAGTAACGGCAAAAATCTTGTTATAAAACACGCAGAAAACAATTATTACGGCTATCGAAAGTGCAACACATAAGTAAACATCCTTTATTGTAAGGGTCAATATTGATGTTGAACCGAAAAGCGTTGAACAAACATCGCCCGAAACATTGCCCGAACTTGAAAACAAATTCATAACTAAATAACCTATTGCAAGTGCTCCTACGGAAATTACAGCTATTGCGGCATCGCCTTTAATCTTTATATTCTTACCACCGATTAAAAGAATAATTGCCGCAATAATTGTAACCGGCATTATTAAGAGCATATTGTTTGACAGCTTTAATACTGTTGCTACTGCCATTGCACCGAAAGCTACATGGGAAAGTCCGTCTCCGATAAATGAAAATCTTTTAAGCACGAGCGTAACGCCTAAAAGAGATGAGCAAAGAGCAATAAGAACTGCGGCAATAAGCGCATATCTTACAAACGGAAATTCAAAATAAGCCATAAGTTTTTCAAGCATTTTGCTCACCTCCATTAATAAATTCAAAATATTCTTTTTGACTTTCAAAGAAACACGGTAAATTTAAGCACAATATCTTCGTTGCATATTTCACAGCCTCATTAACATCATGCGAAATCATAATTACGGTTGTACCGTTTGAATTTATTTGAGCAAGCAAATTATAAAAGTCCTCACTTGCCTTTGGGTCAAGAGCCGCAACCGGCTCGTCAAGTAAAAGAATTTTATCTGTGGCACAGAGTGCTCGTGCAAGTAATACTTTTTGCTGTTGACCTCCCGAAAGTTCACGATAGCATCTTTTTTCAAGTTCTTGTATATTAAGATTTTTCATAACCTTCTTAAACTCGGCTTTTTGTTTTTTTGTATAAAAAGGTCTCAGTCCGTTTCTGTTGAGAAAGCCTGACATAACTACTTCGCTTACCGATGCCGGAAAATCTCGTTGCAGCTGTGTTTGTTGAGGTAGATATCCGATTTCGTTTTTCTTTATATCATCCGAAAAAACGATTTCACCGTCAATTGTATTTTCCAAGCCTAAAATCGTTTTCATAAGCGTACTTTTTCCGCAACCGTTTTCGCCGATTATGCAAAGGTAATCGCCCTTTTCAACTTTAAAATTTATATTGCTTTTTACAACTTTGTTATTATAGCCGACAGCTAAATTCTTGCATACAATCTGTGCCATAATGTCCTCCTTAATTTAAAGCTTGTTTAAGCACATTAAGATTGCTTTGCATTACATTCAAATATGTTTCGCCATTCTTAACATCATCGCTTGTAACCGATTGCATAGAATTGAGTGCAAGGATTTTTTGATTTTTTTCTTTTGTATTTTCAACTACCGTTTGAGCGATTTTGTGCTTTGGATTTTCGATAGTAAGCACTGTCGTTACACCGAGTTCATCAACTTTGTTTGCAAGAAATTTAATTGTTCCAAAACTTGCCTCTGTTTCGGCAGAACAACCTACAAATGCGGCATAATATTTCAAAGAATAATCGTCAACCATATATCTAAACGGAAAACGGTCGCCGAAAACCAAGGTATCATATTTTGCGCTGTTGACTACTTGCTGATACTCCTTATCCAGTGCGTCCAAATTTTTGATGTATTCATTTAAATTCTTTTTATATACATCTGCATTTTTTGAGTCAATCTCGCAAAGTGCATCTGCAATGGAAGAACAAAGAGTTTTGGCGTTTTTGAGAGAAAGCCATACATGTTCATCATATTCAGGACCTTCCTCTTCACCCTCTTCTCCCTCTTCTTCAGCTTCCATACCTTCAACTTGTTCTTCTTCCTTTACAGAATTTCCAAGAACATCAAGAAGATTTATAACCTTCATATTTTTGTTTTGAGCAGACTTCAATGCATCATCAACCCAAGCGTCCGATTCACCGCCAGCATAAACAAACAAGTCACATTTAGAAATCTTTGCCATATCATAGGCACTCGGCTGATAGCTGTGCAAATCAACGCCTTTATCAAGAAGCATTGTCAAATCCACATTAGCTTGATTTTCACCAAGTATTTGCTTAACCCAATCGTATTCAGGAAAAATCGTTGTAACAATGCTGAGTTTTGTATTGTTTTCATTATTTTTTATTGTGTTTTCATTGTGGTTTCTTCCATGAGAGCAAGCAACAAAAATAATTGCAACACTTAAAACAGCGGCAATTACGCCTAAAATTTTTTTCATAAAAATATCTCCAATCAAATATAATCTTAAAAATGGGCATAAAAATACAAGGAACTTTTGCATAGCAAAATAAAGCCTGCTAAACAGGCCTATTTTTAACATATGCAAGCCCTAAAATGCAGACTTGTCCCTTGTTGATAACTATATTTAATTGGATAATTTAGTTTTTAAATCAATAAGTGTTTCCTTTGAGAATATATAAGTAACAAAAGGAATGATAAATAAAGCAAAATAAAATAATACGGTTACACCTACAATATCATCCGATTTTGAACCTAAATCCGTTAAGTTTTTTATGCAAAGCTGCATTGTTTGGCAAATTTGACAATCGGTATGAGTGCACTTGTGATTCGCCTCTTTGATAACAAAAGCAGCAGAAAATACAGCCGCTATCACAAACAAAACTGCTATAAGCATTGTAACTATTCTCTTTTTCTTGCTTATAGCTTCCTGCTTCATCAGTGATTTCCTTTCTTAATATTACTTTGCACAATTTTCGCATAAGCCGTAAAAAACGGTTTTTGCAGGGTCGACCTTAAAATTATGATGCGATGAAATATGATTTTCAAATTCTTCAATTTCATTGCAACTTAAATGAATGATTTTACCGCAATGCTCACATTTTAAGTGATATGTAGACTGCTTGGAGTGATTATCCTCTCCCACATATTCAAAGCATGCACTGCTGGTATTGTCGATTGTATATTTTACAACACTGGAATTCTTAACAAGTTTTTCCAGTTGCCTATAGACAGTAGCATATCCTATTGAAATACCTTTTGCAGTCAAATCATTATATATTTGAGACACTGTTAAGTGCTCATTTTTATGTTCTTCCAAATATTTCAATAATTCATTATTGTGTTTTGTTGAATAATTTTTTCTCTCGCTCATAATTTTAACTCTTTTTATTTTTATTATAATTTAGCAAAATCAAATTGTCAATATAAAATTGATAATCATTATCATAATGCAGTTGCATACAGCTATTGTACATTTATTCAAAAAGTTTTAAAACGCATAATTTAATAACATTTAAGGAGTTAACTAAACACAATATCTACACCGCAAGAGATGGTGACTATTCCCTCTTTACCTTGTTACCATTTCGTTTGGTTTAAGACGAAGTGAGGTATTAGATATAAAATGGGACAGCATCGACATAGAAATGAACAAGTCCGTAAAAAATGGACAATAGAAAAAAGAACCCTCTTGATGTAGAATAAATACATCAGGAGGGAATTTTTATGCCAAGAAGTTATCAACATATAAGCAATTATGAAAAAAATATTAAAATTGAAAGCACAAGTTTTCAACAAAATCGTATGAGGAATTGCGAACCCAACACTGAGGTGTCGAAAGAAACTCTAAATCCGTATTATTATTTAAATTACCATTAAATAATAATTTATCTCCGAACGGAACAGGATTTACATCAGTTTTGTCATACTCTTTAATGTAAAAGCAAGAGTAGAAGCATTGTGCAAAAAAGCCGAGGTTGTCGGAGGAATTACTCCAACAACGCCAAGCACAATTAATGCAGAGTTAAACGACATAATAGAACGGTAATTCGACCTGATTCTTGCCATCAAAAGATTGCTTATTTCTTTAAGCGTTACAAGAGAATTCAAATCATCACTTGAAACGGTTATATCCGCAATTTCTTTTGCTATTGCAGCACCTGAGCTTATTGCTATTCCGACATCTGCTTTACTCAATGCCGGTGAATCATTTATGCCGTCGCCCACCATAATAACAGAATTTCCGTCAGTTTGCATTTTTTCAATAAACATAGCTTTGTCCTCGGGCATAACTTCCGCATGGTATTCATCGATCCCCAATTTTTCTGCAACAGCCTTTGCCGTGCGTTCACTGTCACCGGTCATCATAACAATTTTATCTATGCCGTTTGTCCTCAAATCGTCAAGCGTTTGCTTAACATTGTCTTTTATAGGGTCCTCAATGCAAATCACGGCAACAAGTGTGCGGTTGATTGCCATATAAAGGTGTGAATATTCGTTTGGTATTGTATTGAATTTGTCTTGTTCATCTTGCGGCACGGTGCAGTTTTCGTCCTCAAAAACAAAATGATAACTGCCTATAACAACCTTTTCGTCCCCGACAAGGCTCGAAATTCCATGAGCTACAATATATTCAACCTTTGAATGCTGTTCGGCGTGGTCAAGACCTCTCGCCTTAGCTTCGTTAACAACGGCATTTGCAACCGAGTGTGGGAAGTGTTCCTCAAGGCAAGCGGCAAGTCTGAGCATTTCAGCCTTGTCGTTGTTGCCGAATGTGATGATGTCTGCAACTTTCGGGTGTGCGTTTGTCAGCGTTCCGGTTTTGTCAAAAACAATAACATTTGCCTTTGAGAGCGCTTCAAGGTATTTTCCGCCTTTAACGGTTGCGTTATAATTACTGCATTCGTTGATAGCAGACAAAACCGCAACGGGCATTGTAAGCTTTAACGCACAGGAATAATCCACCATAAGAATAGACAACGCCTTTGTTACATTTCGTGTAATTGCATATGTAAATATCGTGCCGAACAAACTAAACGGAACAAGCCTGTCCGCAAGGTTTGATGCTTTGCTTTCAAGTGATGATTTTAGCTTTTCCGAATCTTCAATCATTTTTACAATTCTGTCGTATTTGCCCTGACCATTAATCTGCGTAACTTTTATAGTACACTCGCCACTTTCAACAACCGTGCCGGCATACACATGAGAACCCACCGTTTTGTTCACGGCAACACTTTCGCCCGTAATAGCTGATTGGTTAACCGTTACACCGCCGTCGATAACCTCACCGTCAAGAGGTATCATATTGCTTGTGCGCAGAACAATTTTGTCGCCTACATTAACCTTGTTTGTAGAAACTAAAACCTCTTCATCATTTTTATTCTTTAACCACACTTTTTCAATTCCGAGCGACATTGTGTTTGCAAGGTCACTGACAGATTTTTTGTGGGTCCACTCCTCAAGAATTTCACCGATTTTGAGTAAAAACATAACGCTTGAAGCCGTTTCGAAATCACCTCTTATAAGCGAAACCGTAATTGCCACAGCATCAAGAACCGAAACGCTCAGTTGTCCTTTGGCAAGCGACTTCAATGCCTTTAATATATATTTTATAGATTTAAT
>CABQCC010000051.1 GCA_902462495.1 uncultured Eubacterium sp.
AAAAGGCAGAAACCTTTGCCGTTGCAGTTGCTCCGGCTGTCAAGTTTTTACATCCTTAACCTTGCTTGAATCATCAACATATACAGAAATACTGCTGTATTTCAACTTGTCTTTTTTTGCCGAAGTTGACATCCTTTGACTTTCTTCAAAAAGCTTTTTTGCCAAATCCATATTGATAAATACGGAATATTGCGAATCATAATCCGATGATTTGCTTTGTTTTAAAACACCCGAAACTTCAAGTTTTTGCTTGTTGCCATATTTTGCGGTTGAATCCGTGCCGGATCCGCCGTCACCTGATTTTGAAGAGATAAGGAATGTATCCTCCATAGCATCAATATCACAAGAAGAAATCTCATAGTTTTTATCATAAGAATAGTTCACCGAATTTCCCTGTGCATCCTGAAAATTTGTCACGGAATCCTTGCCAAAAAAAGCACAATTCGGATTGTTAACACCTGAAAAGTCACCGCTTTTAAGTTTATAACCAAGAGCTTCCATTTGAGATAGGTCAATGCCGTAAATAGTTCCGGTGTATCTATATTTACCGCAAGAAATTGATGCGTTGCTGTCAACCATAAGCAATGGAACAACAGTTTTTACGCCGTCTATTTTCTCGAAATATTTAACAGCCGAATCATCAAACGGAAGAGGTTTTCCATTTTTGTCTTCCGATGAATACACAGAAATTTTTGTGAGGTTTGAGTCGCTCTTGTATTGGCTTGTAATCATTTTATCGATACCAAGACCGATTGAAAGCATAATGATGATGGCACAAGCACCGACAATAACACCGCAAATAGTGAGAATTGTTCTTGTCTTTCTGTTTTTAAGGTTCTGCCAAGCAATTGCAATAAGATCAGATTTCTTCATTAAAATCTACCTTACCTTTCTTATTATGCTTTTTCTTTTTTATAACAACAATAGCAATTACAACAACTGCACCAACAACACCTGCAACTACACCGATAATTACTTTTGTTTTACTGCTTGAAGAATCGCCGTCGTTTTTATCGTCAGGTGTATCATTCGGGTCTGTTGGGAACGGGTCGGTATAATCCTCAACATGAACCTTGAATGTTTGCTTAATTCTTTTCTTATCAGCATTATCATTTTCGTATTCAAATACCAAAGTAAGCTTATAATCGCCCGCTTCATTCATTGTAATTGGCAAATTATAATTACTTGAATACTGTGCACCGGCTTCAATTGTACCGATATATGATGAGTTGAGTTCTGTTCCTGATTCGTCAACAACCTTGATACTACCGTTATTAAGAACAGTTTTACCTGTATTAACAATGCTGAACGCGCAGTCGGTTTCATCACCTGTATTGATTGTTTTATCGGCAAGGTCAATGCTTGTGAACATAACCTTATCAGGCTGAACAACAGGAACGCTCATTGTCAAATCATCTGTTCCGGAGTGCTTTTGACCGCCCTCGATGTATTCATACGAAATAGACGCAGTGATTGGATGAACGCCAGACTTAGCCGTGTTCAAACAATTAAATTTCTTTGAAACAGTAACTGAGGAATCAGGGTTGATGTTGTTTACAGAAATTGTATCTGTTCCGTCAGCAACAACAAATACATCACCGCCTGAAAGTTTGATGATTACATTCTTTGCCTTGATACTTTTTGAATTGTTTTTAATGGTAAAGTTAAGAGTAAATTTCTTACCGCCTCTGATTGACTTATTGCCGTAATCAAAGCTACCTACAACAAGTCTTGGTGTAAGAGAAACAGATGAATCATTTTTCTTTGCTACTGTTTTTACTGTGAATGTTGCTTCGGCTGTTCCCTGCTCTGTACCGCCGTTCTTGCTGTATTCATATGTAACATTCAATGAAATCGGATGATAACCCGATGATACAGATTTGTTGCACATAAGCTTTTTAGAAAGTTGGGCAGTTTGATTTTTACCAATACCGTTTTTATAAATCATATCGCTGCTGTTAACGATTGTGAAAGTGTCACCGCCATTGATTTTTACATTTACATTTTTTACATCATAAGCTGCGCTCTTGTTTGTAATATAAAAATCAAAATCGAATTTCTCGCCTGCTTTTATTTCTTTGTTCTTGTCGAATGACATAACAAGCACAGGAGAATTTCCGCTTACACCCGAACCCGAAGTTGTCATTATGCTGTAATTTGCATCGGCAGAGCCGTCATTTCCCGAATAAGAATAATTACAGGTAACAGAAATAGGGTGTGAACCCGAAGCGGTACCGTTGTTGCAAATAAAGGTCTTGCTGACTGTTACGGAAGAAAAGAAATGCGAAACATATTCTGTGTCCGAGCCTTTATATACTGAGAACGCATCACCGCCCGAAAACTTGAACGAAGCATCATCAATATATTGACCTCTTGAATTTGAAGCTGTAACCGTGAGAGTGAAAACATCACCCGGTTTAATATTTTGCTTATCAACTTTAAAATCGGAAAATATAATTTTAGGAGGGATTGTTGTTTTTTCAACGGCTGGAGCCGCATAAACAGGCATTGAAACGCTCAATGTCATAATCATTACTATAAAAATTGATAAAATACTTTTTAATCTTTTCATATCAGTTCTCCATATTTCTTCTATATTCTTTTGAAACGACTTTACCGTCGCTGATGTTAACTATAATATCGGCATATTCCGCTACGCTTTTATCATGGGTTACCATAATAACCGTATTATGTCGAGTGTCGACAATGTTTCTGATAAGTTCCATAACCTCTTGTGTGGTGTGGCTGTCGAGGTTACCGGTCGGCTCATCGGCAAAAATAATGCTTGGGTCTGTTACAAGTGCCCTTGCAATACCGACTCTCTGCTGTTGACCGCCACTCATTTCGGCAGGTTTGTGCTTATATCTCTTTTCTATTCCAACAAGCTTTAACATTTCAAATGCTTTCTTTTCTCTAACCTGCTTATCAACACCCCTAAAACACAGCGGAAAAGCCACATTTTCAAGTGCCGTAAGCGTTGGCAAAAGATTGTACGCCTGAAAGATAAATCCTGTGTATCTTTGTCTAAATTTTGTAAGCTGTGCCTCAGTCAATTCATCAATTCTGAATTTGCCGATTTGAACCTCGCCCTTAGTAGGTCGCTCAAGTCCTGCAAGCATATTCAAAAGCGTTGATTTACCCGAACCTGATGTACCGAGAATTGCAACTATTTGCCCTCGCTCAATCTCAAGATTTACATCATCAAGAGCCTTGATGGTTTCATCTCCGACAGCATAGTATTTTGACAAATTTTTTGTTCTGATAAGAATATCCTTTTCCATAATTTGCCTCACTTTGTTTTTCTACCATAATAATATCATAAAGCACCTTTATGTCAATAAGTTTTGCAAATCTTAACAAAAACTTTATTTTTATACTTATATACAAAAATGTAAAATAAAAAACAAAAAAAGAAGTCCTAAAACTTAAGACTTCTTTCTTGGCGCAGAAGGAGAGATTCGAACTCTCGCGTCGGTTTCCCGGCCTACGCCCTTAGCAGGGGCGCCTCGTCACCAGCTTGAGTACTTCTGCGTGTAACTTGGTTTTTACCTGTCAAGTTGTTGCACCTTAGTGCAGAAATTACTTTATCATATAAACGGCAAAATGTCAAGTAAAAATAGAAAATAAAAAAAATTAAAAAAACGCTTGACTTTTCACTCTTGTTATGATAATATAGCAAAGCATTCGAGTTACGCAGAGGTATCGAAGTGGTCATAACGAGGCGGTCTTGAAAACCGTTTGGGTTCACGCCCACGTGGGTTCGAATCCCACCCTCTGCGCCATGGCAGACTGTTTTTAGCAGTCTGCTTTTTTAATTTATAATAATTTATATATTTATATCATATTATATAATTGGTGATATAATGAACAAAAAAGTACTTCGACTTGAAATATTTGGATTTATTTTTACTTGCGCTATCGGAACTCTAATGCACTTTGTTTTTGAATGGAGTGGAAATAATCCCATTGTCGGTTTGTTCTGCCCTGTTAACGAAAGTGTATTTGAACACCTAAAGATGTTATTTTTTCCATATTTAATTTGGACTTTTATTGAAGTCGCAAAACTTTCACACGACAAATTCAATATATACACAGCAAAATTAATTGGAACAACATCCAGTATGCTGACCACCCTTTCTGTGTTTTACATTTATTTGGGAATGTTCGGCAGGCATCTTGAAGCAATAAGTATTTCGAGTTTCTACATCGGAATGCTTATGGGATTTTTAATCAGTTATAAAATTATTACATCTTCAAAAGGCAAAGGCTTAATCAACGGAATTTCTTTTGCTATGTTAATAATAATTGCGATTATATTTATATTTTTTACTTTATTCCCTGCTAACATTCCGTTTTTTACACCTTGAGGATAAATGCAAAAACAATTGATTTATATATTATTATGGGATATAATTAAATTGTTAAATAATAGAGGTGAAAAGATGCAAAACAAACAACTTGAATATATAAGAAGCATTACGGATTTTGAGCCTAAAATTGCCATTGTGCTGGGTTCGGGGCTCGGAGAACTCGCAAACGAAATAAGTGCAATTGCAAAAATAGAATACAAAGAAATTCCCGATATGCCTGTTTCAACCGCCCCGTCACACAAAGGACAATTTATCTTTGGAATTTTAGAGGGCAAAAAAGTTGTTCTTATGCAAGGCAGGGTTCATTTGTATGAGGGTTACACATCAAATCAAATTGCAGGTATAATTAGATTGCTAAAAGATTTGGGAGTTAAAACTCTGCTTTTAACAAATGCTGCCGGAGGAATAAACAAAGAATTCAATGTCGGTGATTTTATGATGATAAAAGACCACATTTCTTGCTTTATTGACAGCCCTTTGATTGGTGCCAATGACGACAGCTACGGAACCCGTTTTCCCGATATGAGCAACGCTTACGACAAAGATTTGCAAAAACTAATAAAAAAGGTTGCATATGAAAACAGCATTGACCTCAAGGAAGGCACATATGTACAGCTAAAAGGTCCTCAATTTGAAACGCCGAGCGAAATCAAAATGATGTCAATTTTAGGTGCGGATGCGGTAGGAATGAGCACGGTGGTAGAAACTATCGCAGGAGTTCATTGCGGACTAAAAATCGGTGCAGTCAGTATGATTTCTAATATGGCGTGCGGAGTTTATGATAAACCGCTTTCTGGCGAAGATGTTACCGAAGCCGGCGAGAAATCAGGACCGAAATTCAGAAAACTTTTAAAAGAAATTGTAAAGGCATTGTGATGAAAAACATAGATTATAGAAACGGAAAACTGTTTTTTCTTGACCAAACAGTTTTGCCAAACAGAATAGAATACATACATCCACGAACAAAAGAAGATTATTATTATGCCATCAAAGCACTTCAAGTAAGAGGTGCACCGGCAATCGGAATTTTTGCAGGCTACGCAATGGCGTTGCTTGATGAGGACAAATACGAATTAAAAAAATATCTTGATTCGGCACGCCCTACCGCAGTTAATCTTTCGTGGGCAACATCTCGAATGATTAAGGCGTATGAAGACGGCAAAGACCTTGTAAGCGAGGCTATTGCAATTCACAACGAAGACATTGAGATGTGCAAGAAAATCAGCGAATACGGCTTATCCTTGCTCAATGACGGTGACGGTATACTAACCCACTGTAACGCCGGTGCTCTTGCAACAAGCGAATACGGCACAGGACTCGGTCCTTTGCTTTTGGGCAAAGAAAAAGGATACACATTCCACGCTTATACAGACGAAACAAGACCACTTTTGCAAGGTGCAAGACTCACTTCTTTTGAACTTGAAAAAGCAGGAATTGATGTTACATTAATCTGCGACAATATGGCAAGTATTGTTATGAAGCAAGGCAAGATTGACGCTGTTTTGGTTGGTACGGACAGAATTGCAGCAAACGGTGATATCGCAAACAAAATCGGCACAAGCAGTGTTGCAATTCTCGCTAAGCACTACAACATTCCGTTTTATGTTCTCGGTCCGTATTCTACAATAGATTACAACTGCCCGACAGGTGACGACATCGTTATTGAAGAACGAGAGCCGAGCGAAATCAAAGAAATGTGGTACAGAGAACCTATGGCATTAAAGGAAACAAAGTGCTATAATCCGGCATTTGATGTTACAGACCACGAACTTATCACAGCGATTATAACCGACAGGGGCATTATTCGTGCTCCGTTTAAGGAAAATTTGCAAAGGATTAAAGATAATGATTAAATTTACAAACGGTTTAGTATTAGACAAGGATTTTAACATTATTAAAGAAGATGTATTTGTTGACGGCGACAGAATTGTTGCAATCGGAAAATGTGAAAAAAATGCCGATACGGTATATAATTTAAACGGAAATCTGCTTATGCCGTCATTCAAAAACGCTCACACCCACTCAGCGATGACATTCGGTCGTTCTTTTGCAGATGATTTACCGCTTCAGCCGTGGCTTTTTGACAAAATCTTTCCTCTTGAAGCAAAGCTGACTCCGCAAGATATTTATGATTTGTCAACTCTGGCTTTTTTGGAATATCTCACAAGCGGAACAACCGCCTGCTTTGATATGTATTACTTCCCTGAAATGATGGCAAAGGCAAGCGTTGATTTTGGATTCAGGACAGTTATGACAAGCGGTCTTAACAACTTCAAGGAAAGTCTTAAAACGGTTGAAAACTATTATAACGAATTTAACAATTACGACAGTCTCATAAGCTACAAACTCGGATTCCACGCTGAATACACAACAGACAAAAAGCTTATCAAAGGACTTGCAAAACTAGCCGAGAAATATCAAGCGCCCGTTTTCACTCACGCAAGCGAAACAAAATCGGAGGTTGAGGACTGCATAAACAGAAACGGTATGTCCCCTACTAAATTTTTAAATGAACTCGGCATATTCAACTACGGCGGCGGAGCTTACCACAGCGTTTGGATTGATGATGAAGACATTGAAATCTACAAAGAAAAAGGCATTTGGGCGGTTATAAACGCTTGTTCAAATGCAAAGTTGGCATCAGGTATTGCCCCTGTGTCAAAACTTCTTAAAAACGGCGTCAAGGTCGCCGTAGGCACAGACGGAGCAAGCAGCAACAATGCGCTTGATATCTTCAGAGAAATGTACACCATTTGTGCAACGCAAAAGCTCAACGACAAGGACGCTTCGTCAACAGATGCAAACGATATTCTCAAAGCCTCAACCGTTGGTTCTGCAAGATGTATGGGACTGAACGATTGCGACGTTATTGATGTCGGTAAAAAAGCCGATTTGATTGTTATCGATATGCACAGACCGAGTATGCAACCTATCAACAACATAACAAAAAATCTTGTTTACAGCGGTGGCAAGGATGTTGTCAAAATGACAATGATAAACGGCAAAATCCTTTACGACAACGGTGAATTCAAAAACATCGACACAGAAAAGATTTATGCAAACGCACAAGCCGTTATAGACAGAATACGATAAGAAGCACAAAACACCTACCCAAAATCGAGTAGGTGTTTTTTATTAAATAAAAAAAGCCTTGAAAACAAGCATTTCAAGGTTTTGTAGGATTCGGTGGAGCTGATAACCGGATTTGAACCGGTGACCTCATCCTTACCAAGGATGCACTCTACCGACTGAGCTATATCAGCAAAAATGGCGACCCGGAACGGGCTCGAACCGTCGACCTCCAGCGTGACAGGCTGGCGTTCTAACCAACTGAACTACCGGGCCATTTATCCTGCCTATAGATAATAACAGAATAGGCAGGCAATGTCAAGAATTATTTTTACTTTTTTTAAATTAAAGTGCCATAGTTTCGCAATAAAGGCAACGATAAGTTCCCTTGTCGTCGGTAAGCTTGAATATATGGTCTATATTCTCATTATTTGAGATGCAACGAGGATTTGGACACTTAACAATATTCTTTATTTCCTTTGGAAGTGAAAGGTGCTTTTTGTCGATTCTTTGGCTGTCCTTAATTACATTTACGGTTGCTTCGGGAGCAATAAAAGCAATTATATCCAAATCAAGGTCAACAAGCTCATTAATCTTGATAATGTCCTTAACATCATTTTTTTTCGACTTTGCATTTGTGATTATAGCAACCTGACAGTTGAGCTTGTCAAGAGAAAGAACATTGTAAATATGCATTCCCTTTCCTGCCGGGATATGGTCAATAACATATCCGTTTTCGATTGAATCAATATTCAAGATTGCCACCCCATTTCAATAAAGTCATAATAAGTGCCATACGGATATACTTGCCGTTGAGCGCTTGTTCAAAATACTTTGCTCTTGGGTCATCGTCAACATCCGTTGAAATTTCGTTTATTCTCGGAAGCGGATGCATAATAGTCAAATCTTTCTTTGCGGTTTCAAGCTTTTGCAAATCAAGAATGAATGCATCTTTATGCTTCAAGTATTCTTCCTCAGAGAAGAAACGCTCTCTTTGAATTCGTGTCATATAAAGGACATCGAGTTTTGGCATAACTTCTTCAAGAGTTTCAACAAGTTCATATTCCGCACCGCTTGGAATAAGCACATCGGAAATAATATAATCTGGAACTTGAAGTTCTTTTGGCGCAATAAGAACAAACTTGATATTCTTATATCTGCACATAGCCTTGATGAGTGAGTGAACGGTTCTGCCAAACTTCAAATCACCGCAAAGACCGATTGTAATATCCTCAAGTTTGCCCTTTTCTCTGTAAATAGTCAAGAGATCTGCAAGGGTTTGTGTTGGGTGAGCGTGACCGCCGTCACCTGCGTTAATAATCGGGACAAGAGTTCTTGTTATTGCAACTCTCGGTGCACCCTCAAGAGGATGACGCATAGCAATAATATCCGCATAGTTTGAAACCATACGAACGGTATCCTCAACAGTTTCGCCCTTTGAAGCAGAGGATGAATCTGCGGAAGAAAAGCCGAGAACATTTCCGCCAAGTTCATACATAGCCGCTTCGAAAGAAAGACGGGTACGGGTGCTCGGTTCAAAGAACAAAGTTGCAAGCTTTTTACCGTCGCACACATGAGCGTATTTTTGTTTATTTTCGATAATATCGGTTGCAAGCGCAATCATATCATCTATTTCTTTAAGTGTTAAATCGGTTGTATCTAATAAATGACGCATTTATTTTACCTCCGTTATTATGCCTTTGCAGCGTTGATTTCAAGATATGCCTTGATTCTTGCAACATTCTCGGCATTCTTTTCATCTTCTTCAAGATATTCGATAATGTCGTAAACATCAACAACGCTGTATACAGGGAAACCGTATTCTTCGCCAACCTCTGCAATTGCGGATTTGTCGGTTTGACCCTTTTCCTTGCGGTCAACCATAACGAATGTTGCGGCAACTTTTGTGCCCTCAATCTTTGAGAGAATAGCCATACTTTCTCTGATAGCGGTGCCTGCGGTTACAACATCCTCAACGATAACGATTTCTTCACCTGCTTGTGGCTTGTAGCCAACAAACACACCGCCCTCGCCGTGGTCTTTTTCCTCTTTTCTGTTGAAGAAGAACGGAACATCAAGACCTTGCTTTGCAAGAGCAACCGCAACCGAAACCGCAATCGGAATACCCTTGTATGCAGGACCGTAAAGAACAGTCTTTTTGTTGCCCACCTTGTCAAAATAAGCCTTTGCATAAAACTCGCCGAGCTTTGAAATCTGCTCGCCTGTTTTAATTTCACCTGCGTTGATAAAATAAGGAATCTTTCTTCCGCTTTTTGCGGTGAAATCACCGAATTTCAACACACCGGCACTTTCCAAGAACTGAATAAACTCTCTTTTGTAGCTTTCCATAATGCCCTCCTAAATATATTAACCAATGAACTCTGCACAGCATCTTCTGTATGCTGAAACAGGGTCATCTGCCTGAGTAATAGGTCTGCCAACAACGATATAGTCAGAACCGATTTCTTTTGCCTTTTCAGGTGTTGTAACACGAACTTGGTCGCCTACCTCACCATCGGCAAATCTAACGCCCGGAGTTACGGTGATGAAATCGGATGAGCAAGCATCCTTAACCATTCCTGCTTCAAGCGGTGAGCAAACAACACCGTCAAGACCTGCTTCCTTGGCATTTTGTGCATATTTTACGATTGTGTCGTTGATTGACGCATTGATGAGAAGTTCGTTTTGCATACGCTCCTCGCTTGTTGAAGTAAGCTGTGTTACGGCAATCAAAATAGGACGAGTGCCGTCCTCACGAGTAAGACCTTCAAGAGCAGCTTTCATCATATCAATTGTGCCTGCGGCGTGAAGATTTGTCATATCAACATCAAGTTGTGACAAAACAGCCATGGACTTTTTAACTGTGTTTGGAATATCGTGAAGCTTTAAATCAAGAAAAATCTTGTGACCTCTGCGCTTAATTTCTCTGACAATTTCAGGACCTTCGGCATAAAAAAGTTCCATACCGATTTTTACAAAAGGCTTTTCCTCTGTGAATTTGTCAAGAAAATCAAAGGTATCTTGTGCACTTGCAAAGTCGCAAGCGATAATAACATCTTTTCCCATTATTCAACCACTCCTATAATATCACTTAATTTATTAATTCCTAATTTTTCACATTCAATCGGCAATGCTTCGATAATGTCCTTGCAAGCATACGGATTGACAAGATTTGCAGCGCCGACCTGAACAGCGGTTGCACCTGCCATCATCATCTCGATGACATCCTTTGCGGTGCTGACACCGCCACATCCCATAACAGGAATATTGCAAGCCTTTGAAACCTGATAAACCATTCTGACAGCAACAGGAAATATTGCGTCACCGCTGAAACCGCCCATTGTGTTGGCAATAACAGGCTGTCTGCGTTTGATGTCAACTCTCATACCGAGCATAGTGTTGATAAGGCAAATACCGTCTGCACCGGCTTCTTCGCAAGCCTTTGCAATCGAAACAATGTCAGTTACATTTGGTGAAAGCTTGATAAATACAGGCTTTGTTGTAACTGCTTTAACCGCCTTTGTAACCTCTGCTGCAGCCTCGGGAGATGTGCCGAACGACATTCCTCCGCCATGAACATTTGGGCAAGAAACATTGACTTCTAAAATGCCAACCTGCTCCTCTTTATCAAGAAGTTCGCAGGTATATGCATAATCTTCCACGCTGAAGCCCGAAACATTTGCGATAACAGGCTTATGAAAGTATTTTTTCATTTCAGGAAGTTCGTGTTCAATAACATGATGAACGCCTGGATTTTGAAGTCCTACAGCGTTAATCATTCCGTTTTTACATTCTGCAATTCTTGGAGTAGGGTTGCCGAATCGTGCGTCCTTTGTTGTTCCCTTGAAAGAGAATGAGCCGAGAATATTAATATCGTAAAAATCTTTGAATTCGTTGCCGAAGCCGAATGTACCCGATGCCGGAACAACAGGATTGTCCAATTCCATTCCTGCAATGATGACTTGAAAAACTACCTGCTGATACCGCCAATCATA
>CABQCC010000052.1 GCA_902462495.1 uncultured Eubacterium sp.
GAATTTTCAAGCCGTTTTTTATTACCATTTTTTAAGTGTATTCTTTGATTTAACATAATTGTTTAAAACTGCACCAAAATTGCACCAAATGCAATTTTAAAAATTTTGGATATAGCAAAAGGTGGCACAATACAACAGCTTTTTAAAATAATAAAAAGTTTGCGTTGTGTCACCTCGACCATCAAAGATCGGAACTTTCCGGTCTTTATTTTTTTAAAAAAATAAGAACCCGCCGATTTGTGAATGTTCACAAATCGGCGGGTTTATTTAGCCTAATAAATCCGAAAGTTGGTAGGTTGCGAATGTGATTTCGCCGACTTATCGCTTAAAAACTACATATAAACAACTTTTATAATTTTTACTTACTATCATCTTTTGCTTTTTTCTGCACAAAGTAGCCTGAAAATGTGCTGACAGTAGGTAAAAGTAAGGATAAAATAAGACTTAAAACTCCGTTAATATGCATCATTTCAAAACAGCAATAAGGAATATTGAAATATATAAGATTGTTATACTCTTTTGCAAAAATTAAAATTCCAAAAACGAGCAGTTGAAGTTCGAGCAAAACAAAACCACCGATAAATTCACTCAATTTTTGCTTGAAACCAATTACAAAAGTGAAAAGTACAAACAAAATAATGAACACACACAACAAAATTATGTTAAGATGAGTGTTGATATTTTCGGGCACAAATACCGAAAATACAGGAATTGAAAACACAAAGAAAAATACCAAAATCCAATATGTTAGTATAGAAAAAGTGTTTTTGAGTATGGTTTTAGAGAGTGTTTTTGCGTTTGAATTTGTTTTACTCTTGCCGACAAATATATTTTTCTTTTGCAAGCAATAGCCGATAAACACGCTCAAAGGTAATAATAAGGAAAAAACGAGCGCAAAAATTTCATTTAAAAATAAATATTTTGCATTGCCGAAAATGATATTAAATGGAGCAAAATTTTGATAAAAGTCGCTCGTAAAAATCAAAACAGCAAAAACACCAAGTTGAATTTCAAGCAAAATAAATCCTGTTAAAAATTCTTTCAATTTGCATTTTAAACCGATTAAAATATTGCAAACAATGAAAACCAAACAGGAAATAATACAAGAAAAACTCAAAATGGATTTGTCAGTTTCGGTTGTTGTATTGCTGACAAATGAAAAAACTAATGCAGGCAAAAGCAAAAATATGCCCGCAAATACCCAATAAGAAACAAAAGGCAGAAAATTTTTAAATAAAGTTTTCATATAAATCATCTGAAATCAAGTAAATATTTTGCTATATTTTGCAAGCCATGTTTTTGTTACTGATACAGTCGCATTATATCTTACTCTACTTCCTGGAACTTTTTTTAATTCATTTCTATTACTATTTGTCCATTCCCAACCTGTTTCGTCATCAGCATGATGTCTATTACTTCCTACTATATAAGTGTGTGCAGGATATTTTTCTCCTCTGTCAATTTGTCCGTGTGCTTCTTTATCTTGTAATGGATGCAATGCATATCCTAAATACATATATGCATTTTCTTTTTGTCCTTTTTTCCAAGCTAATTCACTTGAAACAAACCACATTGACGCTACATAATCTCTGCTATCGTCACTACCAGATGCATATTCATTGAAATGAATATATTTACAAGGTGTATTAAATATGAATCCCTTTGTTGCTGAATATTCTATATCTACTTCTCTATTATAAGTTCCTATTTTATTTGCAACTGTTGTTGAAAAATATTGTTTAGCCAATTCTGCGGTTTTACTGTTATGAACAGTATCTTTATTCCACAATGGTTGAATTGAGTAATCATGATTATTTGATTCTTCTTTTACATATTCATCTGCAATAAATATATTTTTTATTATACAATTTATCTCTTCTTCATTAAATTCATTATTTGATAATTTCATATATTCATTAAGTGAATGTGCTGAAGTTTCTTGGTTTGTCATTGCAGATAATATTTCTTCAAACTCTTGATTATTTTCAAAAAATAATTTACTGAAAAGCATTTTTTCTTCTCTTGTAATTATTACTTTATTATTTATAGAATTATTTCCTTCATTTGCATATACTGGAAAATAATTAACGATACTAATTGCACAGATTATTATTGCTAATGAGAGTGAAAATATTTTTTTCATAATTGAACCTTCTTTCTAAATATATAATTTTTGTTTCATTTATATGATAAAATTTAATTTAGAAGTACATTGGAACCACCCCTGTTTTATTATCTAAGTTAATTATATGAACTTTTAAACTGAACATCAATTAAAGACAAATCCGAAAGTTGGTAGGTTGCGAATGTGATTTCGCCGACCTCGCTTTCGTATAGCATTGCGATGTTTCCATCCTTTGTCACAGTCATACAGGAATACAAAAACGCATCTTTTTTGACAGCGTCAACGTAAGTGATTCGATTGCTGTTGTTTCTGAAAAAGCAACGCAAATTGCCGTTTGGAAGCTCAACAATTTGGTTTTCGCCCGAATACTTGCACTGCTCGTTGAACGGAAAATTTTCGCTTCTCTGCCAAGTTTTTCCACCGTCATTTGAATAAATGAACGATGAAAACTGAAGTCCTTTTTTTGATGTTTGCAAAATATGCCGACAAAATCATAGTGCCGTCTGACGCAATATCAATAAAACAAAATGTTTTTTTATTAAATTATTTCTTAATCTTAAATGCTGTTCCATTCGTCATATATACTCAGACTGTCATTAACAAAATCTTCGATTGAATAAGAATCTTTCAATAAATTTTCATCATTGAAAATCGCTATGTATCTAAAATCATTTTTAATAACAGTAAGAGCGTAACTTACAGAATCACCGTCAAGGTCATAATAAAGAGTATATTTTTCCTTTTCAACCTTATTTTTAAATGAATACTCGCTTTCGTCAATTATTTCAAAATCATCATTTAAAAAGCTGTATTTGCCCTGTTGATATGAGCACAAAAACCTTATATCTTGATTATTATCTCTATAATATTTTTCTAAATATCCGGCTTTTGCAATAGGATTGTCAACACAAATATAATATGAATCAAAATCCGAAATATCACCCGAATATTCATCATCAAACGATAAATTGACATCGGAAAAATTTTTTACCTTTTGTGTGGCTGCCGGAATGGCACCAACAAGTTGAAAGCAAAAAACAAATACAAGAGGAATAATAATTATTCTTTTGACAGAAGAGTTATCTGTATTTTTATTTTTTAAATTTATAATTTCAGAAACTATACAAATGATTGTTATGATATTAAAAACTATCAGTAATAAAAAGAACAAATAACCCACAAACGAAAGATACAAATAATTCGGAAATTCGAGTCCGACATACAGTTGAACAGGAATTTTTATTTTTATAACATACATGTATACCAATATCATGCAAACGATATTCAACAGTAATTGTATTGTTAAGCAAATTATTGTAGAGCTCTTTTTAAGCGTCATATTTTTGCACTCCTGTCTGTATGGTTTTAACCGATGAAATCAAAGTTCTTGAAATGTCGGTGCGTGATAGCCTTGATGGTCGAGTTCCTGCGCCTCGCAATAGCGTTTTGCCACGCTTGAAGCATTGCCGTACAATGTAAACTGCTTTGAAACAAACGAGCCTTCGTTTGCGGAAACTGCGCCGAACGCCATTGAGCAAATTCGTCTTACAGAATCGGGAACGGTTGCGCTGTCGAGATTTTTGCAATCAAGGAATGCAAGCTCGCCGATGAACACAAGACCTTTGTCCAGCTTTACGCTCTTAATATTTTTTGCACCTGCAAAAGCGCGCGGAGCGATATATCTCACGCTGTTTGGCAAGGAATAAGCCGTGCGTGATGATGCAGACGGATAAACGATAATTTCCGACTTTTTCTTGTTAAAAAGCAAACCCGATGTTGCAGAGAAATACTTGCTGTCGTTGTTGACCTTGAATTTTTCAAGTTTCTTATTGCCAAAAAATGCCTGATTGCCGATGTATTTCACATTTTTTGGAACGGTCACAGTCTTTAATTTTGAATTCTTAAATGCTGTGTCGCCGATAGTCTTGAGGCTTGACGGCAAAGCGATTTTTTCAAGTTTTGACTTTCTGTCGCCAAAATCAAACGCACCGTCGGCAATAACGGTTGTTCCGTTTTTGACCTTTACGCTCTTTTTGCCGTAAACACCCTTGCAAAGATATTTGCCGATGTATTTTGCGTTTGAAGCGGTTTTTGCATTGTTTTTGTAGAACTTCGTGCCCTTAAATGCGTCTTTACCGATTCGCTCGATTCTGTTGCCGAGTGTGATTTTTGCAATATTCTTGCTGTTTGAAAAAGCGTCTTTGCCAACAAATCTCACGCTGTTCGGCAAGGTTACGGTTTTGATTTTGCCGTTTGATGACACAACCTGTGGCATCACGGCGCCGTCGGCAATTCCGATTGTTCCGTCTTTTACAGCAAGTTTTTTGCCGTACTTGTCCGAATCGCAGGCAACAAGGTACTTGCCGATATACACAACATTTTTCGATTTCATCTTGCTATTGTATATTTTTGTGTTGTAAAACGCATTGAGACCTATGCTTCTCACCTTTGTGCCAAGTGACACAGAAGCAAGATTTTCGCAATTCTCAAATGCCCCCAAACCGATTTTTACAACACCGTTCGGCAAAGTTACCTTTTTGATTGCCTTGTTTGAATTGAAAGCGTTATCGCCGATTTCGCTGACCGTAAGTCCGTTTATTTTGCTTGGAACATCGAGGTTTTCGGCACTGCCGTAATATTTTGTGAGGCAAGCGGAATTTGCAGAAATCTGCAAAAATTCCCAATCGCCCGATTTTTCGTTCCAACAAAATTCGCCTGTTTCCTTGTTGTCAATCCACGGAGTTGATGCGTTTGCCACAACGCCAACACCCATACACGACAACGCAATGATGACGGATAATAAAACGCTGATTGTTTTTTTCATAAAAAACCTCCAAGTTGTTGTAATCGCAAATAAATAAATGATATATTTTAACAATTCAACTTTATCAAAAATTGCACGCAAACGCAACCGCTTTGTCACGATTAATCATCAAGTTTGTCGTACTTTTTGATTTTGCTTTTGATAATAAAAAACACTCCCCAAAAAATACTAGATAATACACCATAAATTACAGCGTATATAATAAATACATCGCTCTTATTAAGTGATCCCGAGCCATCATAGACAAAAGCTGCAAACATACATCCATATATACCCGCGGCAAGCAGTGCAATTGCAATAATTAGAACAATTATATCAACAACTTTAAGTGCTTTCAATTTTTTTGAGTTCATAGAAACACCTCATTTCGTTTTGCATCACTTTGTTTTGTATCTAATGTTTTTCCAGCTCTGATTATCGTCAGGTTCTTGAGATGTAAAGGTTGCGTATTGGTCAGGCTTGTAGTCAAAATTCTGCTTTTTGTATGATTGAACAAAAACATAGTATTTTTTGTTTCGCTTCAAGCCCTTAATGGTTGCGGAAGTTTTGTTTTTGCCCTTGATTTTCACCTGTTTTACATATCTTGTGCCCACTTCTCTATTCTCGTGGTTGCCGCTCATAACTGTGACAATATAGCCGTCAACATCGTACTTTTTGCCGACTTTTTTCCACTCAACCTTAAAGCCGTTTTTGATGCCCTTAACGCTTTTTGTTTTTACATTTGGCGGATAAATCTCAAAGGTGCGACCTGCCTTGCCTGAATAGTCACCCTTGAATTTTACAATAACCTTGTGTCTGCCGATTTCTTTGCAAGTGCCGATGTATTCAACATCATAGTCCACGCCCTCTGTAAGACGATTTTGGTCATCAATCCACACATAAACAGTCGGTTTTATTGCCTTGCCTGTGTACACAATATGGTTGCAGTATTTATTCGGGTCGGAAGAAAAATTAATGTAACCGGTTTCTGGAATTATCTCAACATCTTTTTTCTCACCGCAGATTTTGCATTTCAGACCCTTTTCACCTTTTACGCATTGAGCTTCCATTACGGAATACTTGCTTTGCTCAATGTATTTCTCATATTCGCAAATATGGTACGGTATGTACTCATCATCGGCAAAAACGGTTGTGCCAGAAAACGCACACAGCACAGTCACCAATGCCAACAAAATGCTCGTTAACTTTTTCATGGTAACACCCTTTCTGACTTAATAGGCGAACACAGTTCGCCCCTACGGTCATAGTAAAATTATTTTGTTTTGTACTGCTTGATAGGTAAGGTTTTGAATAAATCATATCCGCCCGAAGAAAATGTATCGCTATTTCTCTTTCTGTAATCAAGCGGTGCTTTTTTGTAGGTCTCAACAAAAACATAATATTTGTGATTACGCTTCAAGCCTTTGACAGTTGCAGAGGTTTGCTTTTTATTTTTAATTTTGACGGTTTTTGTTCTGTTCAAAGGCGAATTTTTGTCATAATAATTACCATCATAAATTGTAATTCTATATCCGTCAAATTGACCCGATGACTTTTTCCAAGAAATTTTATAGCCGTTTTTAATTCCCTGAACGCTTTTGATTTTTACTTTTTTAGGGAAAATGCTGAAATATCTGTTTATATACCCTGCATAATCACCCATAAAACGCACAGTAACTCTGTATCTCGAAACATTTATTCTTTCGCCGACATATTCAACGGTATAGTCCACACCCTCAACAAGCAAATCGCCGTTTTCTTTGGTGCAAATTACTTTTGGCGTTTTTTGTTTGCCGTTGTAATAATAACTATCTTTGCTCAAATTAACATTTGGGCAAGTGATTACTTCAACATCCTTTTTCTCGCCGCAAATCTTACATTTTTGACCTTTTTCACCGTCAAGCCAATCTGTTCCGCCGTACAAGCCTCTAACAAATTTTCCCGATTCAACATATTCCTCATATTCGCAAATATGGTACGGTATGTACTCATCATCAGCAAAAACAGTTGTGCCCGAAAATGCACACAGCACGGTTACTAATGTCCACAAAATGCTAAATATTTTTTTCATAGCAACACCTCCAATTATACTACACAGACAGATATTGTCTACCTATACTTTTATGTACTTCTCACCTTGATAATATCATACTTATATAAAATAATCAACATCAGAAATTACTCGATACTTTTTATAAAAAGACCTCCTTTCCTGCTGTATTTGTACCTTCACTATATACAACAAAACAAAGGAGGGTTTTGGTTACAAAAAATCCCAATTTTTTTAATTTTTTCAAATTTAAAGGAAATATCATTTTTCAACAATATTTTCTGCCATTTTTATTATATTTTCCTTTTCATTTATCGGAACATCTATCATAAAACTATAATTAGAATCATTCCAAAACAATGTACAGTTATTTTCTGATTCAACAAAATAAGCCTTATAACCGTTTATTTTCAAATATTCTAAATTATGTTCATTATCAACCGACATACTGCCGCCGAGAACAGTTTGTGAAAATACGATTTCATCATCATTTTCATTTTTCCAAACAGACCAAACGCTATATTCACTTTTGTCATATTCAATAAGTTTATATCCGTTCGGAATAGAAGAAAGTGTATATTCGGTTTGCAAATAATCATATTCCGGTATAGAATCATCTGTTAACTCAACTGTAATATGTTTTGGAAATATCTTTTCAATAAAATCAACAGCTTTTCGGCGAGTTGCAGATACCGACATCAAACCTGTAAACATAACAATGATTGCAACTACTGCGGCAATGAGCGATTTTGAAATTTTACGACGGGTTGAAAACTTAATCAAGTGCTCTTTTGAAACAAGTTTTGACATTTTCTTTTCAAATTTCGGTGAAAATTCAAAAGTAAAAAACGACTTGTCAAGATAGCTTGCGTATTCGATTTTTTCAGCTTCGATAAAAGCATTTACAAACAGTTCCTTATTCGTCATTTTCATTTGCCCCCAAGCTTTCAATCAGCAACTTTTTGCCACGCACAAGCTGTTGCTTTACGGTTGATACCTTTCTGCCGAGAAATTCGGCAACCTTTGACACCGGCATATCGCTGACATAATGATAAAACAGCACATCCTTGTATTTTTCGTCCAAATTTACAATAGCATTTACAACTTCGTCATAGCGTTCTTTTACATCAAGACTTGCGAAAAAATCATCATCGGAAACGACATCAAAATTTTCTATATCCACAGTCTCGTATCTTTTATTTTTGCCAAGCATATTAATCGCCGTGTTTTTTGTTGCCTTGAGCACATAAGACAATGTTTGCACCGAAGCCACCTCACCTATCGAATCCATATTCTTTGCAATACCGATAAAAGCATTATGTACAGCGTCCTCGGCATCTTCATTGTTATGAAGCACCGACAAAGCGACATACATCATACGGTCACGATATTCATAATAAAGTTGTTCAAATTTTGATTTATTTTGCTCATCATCAATGAGCATCATATAAAATGCCAGCATAAATTTTACCCTTCTACTATATACAACAAAATTAAAAGTTAATATGGTTACAAAAAAATACAAAATTTTTTTCATAGCAAAAAACGGCTCTGCTTCCATTAAACAGAGCCGTAAATTATTGCTATTTTTTCTTAATCTTATTAAGGCGCTTATTGATTGTGAGAATTTGCTCTTTTGTGAACTTTCCGCCGAGCATTGAAAATGCACGCTTGAGTGCAAAACCCTTGGCAATTTCGAGCATAGTCTTGTTAATCTTGAAGCCCATCAACGACATACCGCCCGAAGATTTTTCTTTTTTCTTTTTTCCCTTTGGCTTATCGGGTGACGAAAGCGCCTTTTTGAGCATCGGAATCATACTGAGAAGCACTATTTTGCCCCTAAAGGTTGCCATAATATCGCCCAAAGTGTCGTTTACGGAAAGGTAGCCCGTAGGGGTGTCAATCTCAAACCAATTGATAACTGCGCCCTCTTCCGCCATTCTGTAAGCCTCGTTGAAAGTGTCAACCTTTTTGATAACAGCGGTGTCCTCGCACTCACCCGCTTTGGCAACAAGTGCGGTTTCGCCTGCATTTTCAACTTCAAAATGGAAGAATGGATACTTGCCCTTTGTCTGCTTGCCGACACTTTTGCCGTTTGCAAAAAGTTCGACCTCGTCTTGATTTGAATAAACGGTAACCTTGGTTACAGGCTCAACTCGGTCAACATATCTCTTTGAGCAAATGTGCACCATAGGCTTGTCCGAAAGCCAAGCCTGATAAGCATAAAAGCTATCCTTTTTGTATTTACGGTCAAAGGTTACAAGACCCTTGTGATTCATACCGTTTTCACCGCCCTCGCTTCGTGCGTCTGCGGCAAAATCAAACATATTCCAAACATGAGTTGCCCACAAATACGGACGGTCGATAATCTGCTTGATTACCTCCTCGTGATAATACGCCTGATATTCCTCGGTGTAGTCACCCTGCTCAGGAGTTGAGGTGTGCCAATTAAGCGCCTCGCAACCGTATTCGCTTATACCGATTGCCCTGTTTGGATATTTTTTGTGGAAATCATCAAACCACGGACCGTACATTGAAACATTACCGCCGTACCAACCGAAATAATGGTTATACGACAAAATGTCGGAAATGTGCACATATTCCTCATCTATGCCACACATTGTGAGTGCCGCAAGAGTGGTTGGACGGGTTTTATCAAGTGAATGGGCAAGGTCGTTGAGCATTTTGTGATTATCAATCAAACTCTTGTCGCTTGCTCCGCCCATAGTAATCTCGTTTGACAATCCCCAAGTGACGATACACGGATGGTTATAATTTTGGCAGATAAGCTCGGTCATCTGTGTTCTTGTGTTTTCAACACCGTTTGGCATATGGCGGGAAATATATGGAATTTCCGCCCAAATAACAAGACCTTTTTCATCGCACAAATCATAGAATTCCTGTGCGTGCTGATAGTGAGCAAGGCGGATTGTGTTTGCACCCATTTCGCAAATAAGGTCAACATCTTCCTTGTGATGCTCATAATTTAGAGCATTGCCGATTTGCGGTCTGTCCTGATGACGGGAAACACCACGAAGCGGATATTCCCTGCCATTGAGAATAAATCCTTTTTGTGCGTCAACCTTGAATGAACGGACACCGAATTTTGTGCTGACCTCATCAACAGCCACGCCGTCAACAACAAGGCTTGCCTTGAGCGTGTAAAGATAAGGGTCAACCGTTCCGTTCCAAAGGCGGACATCTTCTATAACAGCCTCGGCAGTCGGATTTTTGCCGTTTGCGATTTTCGTGCAAACAACCTCACCGTCTGCGATAATATCAAATTGAACCTCGCCGTCTGCAAATGCCTGCATGGTGATTTTTGCATTTTTGCCGTCAACAACAGGGGTCACCATAATGCCCGGAGCACCGTAATAGTCCAAATCAAAATGAGCCTTTGGCACGCCGATAAGTTTTACGCTACGATAAATTCCGCCGTAAAATGTAAAATCTGCCTGCTGTGGATAAACAAAATCATTTGGCGAATTGTCTGCTTCAACAACGATTGTGTTGCTGTCCTTTATGCCATCAAGTTTTGCCCTAAAGGTTGAATATCCGCCGTGATGAACTGCTATTTCCTTGCCATTGAAAAGCACCTTTGCGCTTGAATTTACACCGTCAAACTGAATGTAAACTTCCTCGCCGTCAGGCATATCGGATTTTGCAATTTCTTTTTGATAAATGCAAGTGCCACGATAATAATCGTTTCCGCCGTCCTGACCGTCTGTGCCGTTCCAAGTGTGAGGCAAGTTGACTGTTTCTGTTTTGTTTTCTTTGGTAAATGTATAAAATTGTGATATAATGTGTTGGGTGATAAAAT
>CABQCC010000053.1 GCA_902462495.1 uncultured Eubacterium sp.
ATGAAAAATACACTTTTTTAGTAACAGGTAAGACCTGAATTTTTGCTTGAAAAGTAAAAGGCAACCAACGCAGGCAAGACCACTCCTTGCAAAGCACTCATTGAAGAGAACAGTCCTGATATGATAATTTTCCGCAAAAGAGGATTGGTAAGTATATATCTGTACTGTTGCTTCTCATTAGAACTCTTCTTTTCGGTATATTGTAACCGTTCTTTTGATACGGTTAACTGATAAAGAATATAGCCGACAATTGAGAAAACAAGAGTAATAATGAAAAATGCATTTCGTTCATCTGTTTGTGTTCCGCCAAGTGCTCCTGAAGATGCAAAAGCAAGCGGCTGAACAATTAAACAACAAATACTGCAGACCATTGCACCCACGGGACGAAGAGAAAGTAGCTTTGTGCGTTCCCCTTCGTCTTTGCACAGTACATTAGGATAACTTATCATCGGGATATCACCAAATGAAAAGATAATCTCCCAAAGAAAGAAAACAACAAATCCATAAATAATAATCGTTGCATTCTGAAGTGTACTGTTGCCGTCAGAATATATCTTCATGGTAAAGCAAAGAACTGTAATAACGGCAGTTGGCAGAGGTGAATACCATAGATAATTTGCTAAAGGCCATTTGCTTTTGTTGATGAATGCACCTATGAACGGGTCTTTTACCGCATCAAAGATTTTAGCCGAACTGAGTATGATTCCGAGCCAAAAGGCAGGAATTAAAATGGTGAATTGCAGATAGTAGGCAAAGCAGGATGACACAAGTGCGTATAGTATGTTCTGCCCTGACAGACCTAAAAGATAGCGTGTTTTTTCGTTATGCAGTTTTGTTTTCATTGTGAAACTCCTTTCGGTACATACTATTGGTATGTATAATGGCGAAATTTATTGCCGCAGGTGCGGCTTATTTTTTATTCATACTTTTGGTATGTATGCTGCCTTAATAAATTGCCACCGAGGTGGCAACCTATCATTTTCTGTTATCCATTTCGTTAATTTTCTTATTCATATTGTAAACCGCCGGATACATATCAGCAACATCGACACCGAGCATTGCCATCATACCTAAAATTACCTGACACTTTTTCTCAATGTCCTCATCACTCATTGAAAAAACAAGAGGATTGAGCCAAACATTAGCAAGTAAAGATATAATCTCTGCCAGTTCTTTGGCAAACGGTACTTTGATAGAACCGTCTTTTATTCCCTCTTCAAGAACCGGTTTGATTGCGTTGGGCGCAATATCATTCACAGACCTTAAAAGCAGGTCGCTTAACATATGTGGCATATTCTGGAGATGAATACCCATACTTCTGAACTTCTGCTCCTGTTCGTCAACAAGAGACTCATAAAGCATTGCTTTAAGCTTCTGCGCACCGTTAAGAGAGGTGTCCTCTGCTATCTTATTCCACTTGCGAGCCAAAGAGTTTTCTTGAAAAAGCCTTGCAGTAACAGCATTCAGAATATCCTCTTTTGATGTGAAATGGTGATAAATAGCACCTTTGGTCAAACCGCCTAAATTATCGATAATATCTTGAATTGTTGTGTGTTCGTAACCTTTTTCAAGAAACAGCTTTTGTGCCGTGTCGAGAATCAGGGTTACTGTCTCTTCCGGGTATTTGTTTCTAGCCATAATTCACCTTACATACTTTTAGTATGTTAATTATATCAGTCACTACTGTAATTGTCAAGAGTTTGCCCTGAAATGTATACTATAGGTAGTAAAAAATTGTTTAATATGATATAATACGTTTATCATCAAAAAAAGGAGTGCTAACATTGATTTATAGAGTAGATTCGTTCACGGAAAACAATATAAACCCTATAATTAATTGTGAATATGATTCGACTTGGTTAGTGTTTGCTCTTTCCTCTGATATGGATACACCCATGATTGTTGGTACGAACAACGGCTGTGCTTATACCATAAAAATCAGCAAACAGCTTCACGATGATTGGAAAATAGCTGTCGGAGATTTTATTGGATACTGTGATGCAAATAGAATTAATGGTATTATAGCGGCTACAGAAAATGAATATAGCGAAGCACAGAATTATTATGTCGGTCACAGCTATAACGAAACATTCTTAAAAAGTTGAAATGCTTGCATAGGCTTATATATAGGGCGTTGAAGCCTTGTTGCGTATATCATTTTATAGTTGTTAACACCAACAACAAAAGCGAGAATGGAAGAGCTTGAAGTGGAAAAGAGTGAGCTTTCAATCAGAATTATGAAAGAGGAAATGTCAAGACCAAAACTGACCCGTGAGGAGAGATTATATTGGTTTTACAAGTTCCGTAAGCTTAACCCAAAGAAGCTTGACCACAGGAGAAGCTTAATAAACAACTTTGTAAACTCGGTATTCTTATATGAAGACAGAATGATTAATTACCTTCAACTTCAAAGGCAGTACCGAAACCATAACTTTTGCCGACCTTGAAAAGTCGGCATTGGGTTCGGATTTGAAAGTGTCAGGTGCACCAAAAAATGCAATCACCATTTGGTGTCTTATTTTTTTGCTATGTAGACCCTAAATTGAATAATTTAATTTTGCATATCTTCGGATGCGCTTTTTTATTTTGCCAAATTATTTGCCAAATTAAATGGTATTAATTTATATATTATGGTATAATATTAATCCTTTGTCTTTCGCAAAAAATTTTTTTGAAAATTTTTTCATTTTTTTGTGTCATATTTTGAAAAAGCGGTGACTAATAAGTGAAAGACAATAACGGAACTGATGAAAGGAGGTAATGCTGTGGGTAAGTCTTACGCCGATGAACAGCTTGAACTGTGTTTTGAAAAATACAGCAAGCAGTTGGAACGGTTTTGTGCCGTGCGACTTGAAGAAGCTTCGGATTATGCCGGAGATTGTGTGCAGGAAGCGTTTTGTGTGTTCTATCGCAAGCTCCTTGACGGAGAAACTTTTGAAAACCCACGGGCATTTCTCTATCAAACGGTTAACAATATGGTGCTCAGGACAAAGAGGGAATATTTCAAAAATGCCAAGCACACCAAAAATCTTGATGAAGCCGAAAATGTGGCAGTATACATAGAAAAAGAGGTAGAAGAACATTTAGAACCCGACGATGTGGATATTGACAAAGCCAAAGAGGTTATTCTTTCGGTTCTTGATGACGAAGAACGACGGCTTTATCAAATGAAATATGTCGAACGGAAATCTTTAAAAGAAATTTCATCGATACTCGGTATCACACCTACCGCCGTTGCCAAACGGACATCAAGATTAAGAACGAAAATAAAAAACTCAGTCACCCCGATATTGTCAGAATTTAGGAAAGGAGGCAGTTAAAATGAACATAACGGTAAACGCAAAGACTATTCAAGCCCTTGTCAACGACTCAAAGTCAAATCAGGATTTAATTGACTTTTTGAACAATGTGATAGATGAAGAACTTGTCGGCACAAATCCCGATTGTGATTTGATAGACGAGTGTGTTGAACTTATTGATGAACTTCAAGAACATAAATACACATCTTCTGCAATTCATATGCTTGTTTCTGTAAACAGCATAAAGAAAATCGTTAACCCGAGGCGTAATTCCTGGAAGCAACTCAACAGAGCAGTTCGTGTGGCAATTATAGCCGCCATGATAGCAACAGGAACATTTACCGTTAATGCTGCTGTTAAATCCGCAACCGGTATTGATATTATCGGAAACATCACAAGTGCAATTTCATCTTTCATATACAACGATAATAAAAAAGGCGAATTGACCACCGAGGTTTATGTGCCGATAAATGAAACAACTTCGGCAGAGCCGACAACTGTTGTTGATTTGGAGGAAGAAAGCACAACTCTGTTGAATAATATAAACACAACCACGACGGCTTTGAGTGTTATAAATAACGAGCCGACAACTTACAAAAACACTCCAAAAGAAACCACAACCAATAAGAAAGAAATAAATAAAACGGAAACAAAGGATGAACCGACCGACCCTTATGTAAAAAGCGACACCCCTCAGCTTTTAGGCATCAGGGCAGAGTTTGAACATTTCAAAACTGCTTATGTTTACGGCGAAGCACTTTCTTATGACGGCTTGAAAATTTATGCAAAATACAGTGATAATACAGAAAAGTTTGTGCCGATTGATGATTGTGCATACAGCAAAAATCTCGATATGAATGTGACTGCCGACTATGTTTTGTCGGTTACATACAAGGCTTGTACGGTGAATGTAAATATCACGGTCAGACCTGATGAAGAAACTCGCCTGTCGGAACTTTGTTCAAACAGCGATTGGGAGTATCTTGCAGGCGACAGAGGCGTATATCTCACAGCGTATAAGGGCAAATCTTCAGATGTTGCCATAAATGAAATTGACGGCAAGCCAATATACGCAATCACATCAAAAGTGTTTAAAGACAGCAAGATTGCATCTTTTTCATCCGACACCGTAAGGGTCATTCAGCAAAGTGCGTTTGAAAATGCCGAAAAGCTGAAAACCTGCAACGCTCCGAATGTTGTCAGCATCGGCAACAATGCGTTTAAGGACAGTTCGCTTCAAAAAATATCTTTTAGCACGGAACTTTCCGTCCTCGGCGCAGGGGCTTTTGAGAACACCGACATCACAAATTTAACTATCCCCGAAAAAATTACGATTGTGCCTGAACGACTTTGTAACAACTGTTCTTCACTTAAAAATGTCACTTTTGTCGGCAAGGTGGAAAGCGTTGAAAATATGGCATTTAACAAATGCTTGCTTCTTACAAGAGTTCGTGGGGCGGGATATGTTAAAAATGTAGGCTTCTTTGCATTTGCGGATGATGAACGAATGAGATTTGATTCTGCACCTAAACTTGAAAAAGTCGCTGACGGTGCATTTGCCAATTGTACAATTGCAAACTTTGGTGATATGGGTGCAAGCTTAAAATCACTCGGCGTCCGTTCGTTTGAAAATTGCAAGGGGATAACCAAGGTTACTATCCCTGCGACTGTTGAAACTGTGCCCGAATATTGCTTCAACGGCGCCCCTATTCAAGAACTTGTTATTGAAAACGGCGTCAAGCAAATCAAAGCAGGTGCGTTCAAAGGCTTTGTTGCACAAGAACTCACTATACCCGAAAGCGTTGAATATATCGGCGAATATTCGCTTTATTCCGTTGATTTGAGAATAATCACAGTTAACAGCGAAAATGCCGACATAAAGGAAAATGCTTTTTATCTCGGCAGCAGAGTAACCTTTAATGTAATTGGAAACAGCACGGCTTATGATTACGCTGTCAAAAACAATGCAAAATATAATGTTTTGTAATCAGAAGCACAGATGTGTTGTCTGATGATTTAAAAAACAGTTTTAATCTAATAGTGGAGGATTAAATTATGACAACTTTAAAAAAATTACTTGCAGTTTTTATTTCGGCTATTATGATAATATCCGCTTTGCCTGTTGAAGCTCTTGCTTACAGCCAGGATGATTATGATTATTATCAGGACTTGGCAAACGGAGTTAAATATAACCCTATCGTTGTTTTGCCGAGTGAACAGAGCGCAAGCGGTGAAAATGAGTATTGTGTCTGGAACTATGACGCAAGCACCAAAACCGTTTACATCAACGGTGAAAATATCGAAAGTTCGCACAATGCCTATTCTCTTGTTTGCACAAAGGATTCGGGCTACGCAACATATCAAAAGGGCGATGCTCCGCTTCCTCTTTATACCGAGATTGATGACAACGGTACAAAAAGGGAACAGTATTGCACCTTTGATTTCGAACATCTTGTTATCGGCAAAGATACGGTGAATTTCAATTCCCATATTTCGGGCAGAATTTATAAAAATATCAAAACCGTTGAGTTTGAGGATGGTTCTCAGCTTCAAACGATCGGCAAAAATGCGTTTTATTATTGCCCTGCACAGGATTATGTTTTGCCTGATACAGTAACATCAATCGGTGAAGAAGCCTTTATGCACAGCGGTATACTTTCGTTTGCCGTGCCGTCAAAGGTTAAGAAAATAGAAAAGTCCCTTTTTTACCATTCTTCTCTTGAAAGCATAACCTTTAATCAAACCGAAACTTATATCGGTGACAATGCTTTTGCTTATTCAAATATCAAACAGGCAAGCGTTCCTCAATCGGTTACAAGTATCGGGAAAAATACCTTTGCGAATACGCCGATTTCAAATGTGACTTTGCCGAATAACTTAAAAATTGTCAGCGAGGCGATGTTCTCAAATTGCCCTAATATCAAAAATATTGACTTTCTTCCGTCAACCGTAACATATATCAACACCTCCGCATTTTCGTCAACAGGAGTTACAGCTCTTGATTTTACAAAAACAAATATTACACATATTGATGATTTTGCATTTAGCGGATGTGAAAAACTTGCATCAGTCAAACTTAACGAAAAAACAACCTATCTTTCAGGCTTTAATTCTTGTCCGAAACTTAGCGTTATTTCTATTCCGAGTAATGTTACATATATCGGATTCAAGGCTTTTGCCGATAATCCGCAGCTAAGCTTTACTTCTGTTCCGTCATCTGTAAAATATATCGGCTCTTATGCTTTTACAAACACAAATGTTAAGGAACTTAACCTTTCTGCAAATACAGAATTGAGACTTGGTGATTATGCGTTTTGTGATTTAACAACGCTTGAAAAAATAACTCTTCCAAGCACATTGCAATACATTTCAACCTGTGCGTTTTGCAACACGGCACTCAAATCAATTGCCATTCCGGACGGTGTTGAAACTATTTATAGCGGAGCGTTTAAAAATACACCGTTGAGCAAGGTTTCGTTTTCTTCAAATTCACAGCTTAAGATTATTGACGAATATGCTTTTTCGGATTGTTTTAACCTCACAAAATTCGTTTTCCCTAAGTCGGTATTCGAAACATACGACGGCGCTTTTAAAAATGATGTAAACCTCAAAACCGTTATTGTTCTCGGCGAAGAGGGAATAAGCGCAAGAGCCAATCCGTTTTATGCAGGCGATGACAGCAGCAAAACCTATCTTACCGAAATTTACGGCAATGATGTAAAAATAGATGAAAACGGCAATAAAATTTGGAACGGTGTTTTAAGATATGCCAATGCGTACGGAATAACGGTTGTTCCTCTTGAAAACTATGTCGAAACCCCTGACGGCGGTTCTCAAACCGATTCATCAAATTATGGCACATGGGCAAACGGCAGTTGGCAGTATGACGACTCAACAAACCGCCTCTTTGTTACAGGCAACGGCGAGCTTACATCTACATTCAAAACATCTAACGGCAAAGCCCTTAATCTTGCGTCTTATTTGTCAAACAAAGCGTTGACCTCCATCGTTTTGACAGAGGGCATCACCGGCGTTGGAGCAGATGTATTCTTTACCGATTACGGTATTGATGTGCAGTCTGTGTCGCTCCCGAACACATTGACCTCAATCGGTTCAAACGCTTTCAGAAATATAAAAGCAGGCAGAATTAAGTTTTCAAACAATTTAAAATCAATCGGCGAAAATGCCTTTTACGGTTCTGAATTAAATTCTGTTGATTTGTCCGACACAAAGGTTGAATCGATAAGCAATTTTGCTTTTGCAAATTGCAAAAAGCTTTCTTCAATCAAATTGCCAAAGACCTTGAAAGCCATCGGTGACGGTGCGTTTTATTCAAGCACAATCAAGTCTGTTGATGTTCCGCAGTCGGTCGCATCAATCGGAAAATCAGCGTTCACGGATTGTCTTTCACTTTGGAAAGTTAAACTGAACAATCCTCAAACAAACATTTATTTTGATGGTAAAAACAGCGCAAACAACGCAATAGGTTTTGATTCAAAGGGCAACCGCATAACATTAAAATCAGGCTCCCGTGTTCAAACCGAATGCTTTGTCATTATTGATGCGCCTGTTGAGTCAAAAGGCTTTGATTATGCCGAAAAAACAAGTCTTATCTTTATGGGCGATGACAGCAACGCCGATGTTTCGGGATATGTTGATTATACATACAGAATCAAGTGGCAATATTTTGCCGACACAAAAACTTTGTATGTCGAACACGGCTACGATATGAAAGACGCATATGTGCTTAAACCGAATAATGAGGGCACATTCTACACAAACGACGGCAGAAAGTTGCAGGATTTAAACCTTCAAATTGACACATTATATCTCTGCTCAGGCGTTATAAATCCGGATTATTCATTTGAGGTAATCAATCCGAAGTATATAAGATTTTCATCGACTGTCAAAGCTGTTAGCGGTTTCCAAAATTGCAACAGACTTGAAGTGCTTACCGTTCCTCAAACAGTTCAATACATTTCTTCAAATGCTTTTAAGAATTGTCGTTCTCTCAAAAAAATTTCTCTCGGCGGAGCAAAAAGTGTTTCAAACCGTGCGTTTGAAAATTGCACATCGCTCAAAGAAATTGATTACGGCAATGTAACAAGTATCGGTGAAAAAGCGTTTTATTACTGTTCGGGCATTGAAGAAATCAATATTCCGTCAACAGTTACAAATGTTGAACACGAAGCGTTTTATAATTGCGTAGGCGTTAAAAAGATTATTATCAACGGTGAAAAAAGCATCGGCAGTCAGGTGTTTGTCAATATGCCGTTTTGCACATCAATTACTCTTAATCGAAATTACAGTGATGATTTGTCATTATCGGCATGGTCGGATGCGTTTTATAATATCGGCTTCAGCACAACAGGCATTGAACTTGTAATAGGTGATGATGTAACAGAGCCTGATTTCGGAGGCTTTACATCTGCTTGGGGCAATAAAGTTAAAATCTCGTCAATTCATTTTGGCAAAAAATGTGCCTTTAAAGGAGTTTCAAAGCTTCCGGAAATGACATATGTTGAAAAAATAACAGTAAGCCCCGAAAATAAAAATATGTATGTCTATGAGGGCAATGTATATTACGGCAAAACTCTTGTTTTTGCAAATCCAAATACACACAGACCGATTATCAAAGACGGCACAACTGCGATTGTTTCTATGGCTTTTGAAAATTCAAAGGCAATTCAGGTCGTGCTACCTGATTCCGTTACTGAAATAGACGATTATGCTTTTTATGGTGCAAAGAATTTAAGACGAGTGATTTTCGGTTCGGGTTTGCGCACAATCGGTGATCATGCGTTTGACGGTTGCTCAAGCCTTATCGGTGCAGATATTCCGTCAAAGGTTAGTTCAATCGGCAGCTATGCATTTTTTGAATGTAAAAACCTTGAAACTGTTATTCTTCCGAATTCAATCGGCAAAGTTAACAAATATACCTTTGCATTTTGCGATTCGCTTAAAAATGTTGTTGTTCCAAGAAATGTTATTTCAATCGGTGAAAGTGCATTTGCATGCAAAAATCTTCAAAACATTTTTGTGTGGAGAGCGACAACTCAAATAGATGCGTTTTGGCTCGGATTTCATGTCACGGGATTGAAAATCCACACTCTTGCAGGTTCAAAGGCTCTCAGCTTTGCACAGGAAAACAATGTCGATTACAAGATATATCAGCTCACACAGTTCGGTAATGTCTGTGACGCACAGAAAGCTTCTGACGGTAAGTTTGTTGATATTTGCAAAAACGGTCACGGCAGAATTGAATATCTTACAGTCTACGATGCCGATTGCGAAAATGACGGATATATAATCGGCGTGTGCGAATTCTGTTCAGAACTTCTTGATGAAATTCACAAGCCGGCAACGGGTCACAGTTATGTTTTTACTGCCGACATTCCGGCAGGTGTTGGCACAAAGGGCGTAAAGCAGTACACTTGCACAAAGTGTCAAAAAACATATTGTGAATATACCGAACCTCTCCAACCGAGCGAAGCGGTAAAACAATACACCGTCAGCGGCACAATCGTTATCGAAACCGGTGAAGCCGAAAAATACAATGCCCCTGTAAGGCGTGCGGATATTGTTATAGACGGCAAAACTGTTGCATCGAGCGATGATGACGGACGCTTCTCGTTCAAAATCGAAACAGGAGCTTATACCGCACAAATCAAATATGCTTACGGCTACACTCGAACAGTCGGCATAAAGGTTGAAAAAGATGATGTCAACTTTGCAACACCGATTTCAATAGTCGCCTGCGACTTCAACAAGGACGGCAAAATTGACAAATCGGATATCGAGATATTCAGTTATGTTTTGTCAACAAGCGTAAACGACCTTGCCTATCTTGATTATTGCGATTTGAATCACGACGGCTATATCAATGCTAAGGATATGGCAATTATGAAAAATTTTATTGGAACTTCAGCTCAAACTTATGAGTACGAAATTCTCACAATTCAAAAGTAATTCGGTATTATGCTTTTCAGCTTAATATATGGGTAGTTAAGAAAAGAAGACTCAGGGAATAACCTTGAGTCTTTCTTTTTGTCCAAAAAATTACCCTACAATGTAAAATTCGAACATTTGTATTGATTTTTAGATTTTATGTGATATAATGTTTTTAGCGAGTGATAATATTTGTACGGAGGCATTTTGTATGGCAAAGCAAAAAACATATATCGCAATAGATTTAAAGTCGTTCTATGCCTCCGTTGAGTGCGTTGAGCGTGGGCTTGACCCGCTGAAAAACAATCTTGTTGTCGCCGATGACAGCAGAACGGAAAAGACCATTTGCCTTGCCGTTTCTCCGTCGCTTAAAGCGTACGGTATTCCGGGCAGGGCAAGACTTTTTGAAGTTGTTGAGCGTGTCCGTCAGGTCAATAATAATCGCAAATTAAAAAATAATTATGCCGAATTTAAGGGCGAATCTTACAACGTCGGCGGTCCTGCAAAGCTTGCGGTG
>CABQCC010000054.1 GCA_902462495.1 uncultured Eubacterium sp.
GTGCCGACCGCTGTTTTAAGTTCATAACCAAGCACGGAAGTGAGCACCAAAAGCATCATCATTCCGCCGCCTGCACCGATAAATCCACAGATGAAGCCGACCATCACACCGCAAAGCGCAGAACGAATCGCCTTTTGCTTATCCGTTGCCGATTTGAGTCTTTGCTTCGGCACAACAACAGGCTTAACAATAAACTTGACACCGAGCAAAAAGGTCATAAACACGGAGAAATTGCCCATTGTTGTCCTCGGAACAATGCTTGCAACATAACTGCCGACCATTGTGAAGCAGAGCACGGAAATCATCATTATAATTCCGTTTTTAATATCGAGATTTTTATTTTTTCCATATGTATAAGCCGACACGGCACTTGCCAAAACATCGCTTGCAAGAGCAATTCCGACAGCCATATACGAATCCATATCCAAAAAAGTTATAAGCACGGGGCTGATAACCGCCGCCGCACTCATACCGGCAAAGCCTGTGCCGAGTCCTGCACCCAAGCCGGCTATGATACAAATCAAAATTTTGAGCATTTTGTCATACCTCCCAAAAAATATAAAAGGTATTATATTACAACAAAATACATTAATCAACAAAAAAATGTTAACATTACTTTTATATATTGTTAATTGGTATTGTATTATTCCTATATTGATTTATTATAAGTTATATGTTATAATTTATAGGTTAAAAACGCATTAAGAGGTTGGATATGCAGAAGTATCAGCTTGAAATAAACAATATCTTTGTTAAAAAAGGAAAACTGAATATCGAAGCAACCGCAAGATTTGAAATCAATCCGCTTGCAACCGTGCCTAAAATCAGACTGCTGTTTTGCGGGCAGGGGCAGACAAGACGCTTCCCTTTGCCTGTGCAGGATTGCACAAAAGAAAACGGCATTTGCACAGTCAAGGCGCAGTACAGTTACAATCTCTACTATCTGTTCTACGAGCAAACATTGACAGAGCCTGCTGTGCTCACATTTGATTTGGCATACGGTGCAGACGAATACGAAGCGGTCGAATTCTCTGTTTGCGAACAGGACAACGAACATATCAAAATTGACGGCAACCGTGTTGTGATTGACAACAAAATCAAATATCACAAGCAACATTTCGGCTTGCAGGATTTGACAAAGCGTTCAACATACACAATCACGCTCAAAAAGCCGATTGTGAAGCTTCTCAATATTTACTACAAAAAATATTGGAAAATGCCTGTCAAAATGAACCGTGTCACCTTTATTTCGGGCAGACGCTCGGAACTTACGGGCAACGAAAAATTCGTATACGACAAGCTAAAGAACATCAAGGGAATTGATTTTCAGTTTTTGATGTTCAGCAGTGCCAAGGGGCATTATAATATCGAAAACATCAAAAGATTTTTTGAACTGTACACCACATCACGGGTTGTGATTGTTGACGACTATTTCAGGATGCTCAACATTGTGCCGAAAAAAGACGATGTAAAACTCTTCCAGCTTTGGCACGCCTGCGGTGCATTCAAGACCTTTGGGTTTACCCGAATCGGCAAAGACGGCGGTCCTCGCCAATGGGCGAAAAATCACAGAATGTACAACTACGCCGTGGTGAGTTCAAAAAACATTGCAAAGCACTATGCCGAGGGATTCGGTATCCCCGACAATTGCGTGCTGCCAAGCGGTGTGCCGAGAACGGACATTTTCTGCGACGGTGAATACAAGGCTAAAGCGCAAACGACTTTTTACGAAAAGCACCCACAGTTGAGGGACAAAAAAATCATCCTTTTTGCTCCGACCTTTAGGGGCAAAGGACAGATGAGCGCATATTACCCGACCGACAAATTCAACCCTAACGAAATTTGCTCGGCACTCGGAGAGAACTACGCAATCATCATCAAGCTTCATCCGTTTTGCAAGGAAAAGTATGAGATTGACGAAAGCCTCCGTGACCGCATAATCAACCTTTCCGAAGCGGACGAATTGAACGACCTTTTGTTCGTCACCGACCTGCTGATAACCGATTATTCCAGCGTTGTGTTTGAGGCGTCACTTCTTGACATTCCGATGCTGTTCTACGCTTTTGACCTTGACGAATACATCGAAAATCGTGATTTCTACTACGATTTCAAGGAATTCATACCGGGCAAAACGGTTGCAACTCAAGACGAAGTGATAACCGCCATTCGCAACAAGGATTTTGAAAGCGAAAAAGTTGAAAACTTCAAGCACAAATTCTTTGATAACATTGACGGCAAATCAAGCCAAAGAGTGACAGACAAAATTTTATCATTACTTAATTTGGAGAATTAACATATGGAGTACAAATCAAAAACCGACCCTGCTTTGCAGGCACTTCAAACAGAAAACACTTCGACAGTCTTTTCTATCAAGCGAAACATTTTGACTCATTTTCAGGATTTCACAAGAGATTTTCAGTCAAATATGCACCACAAGGGCTACCGCCGTTTTATGGACAAGCTGTTGGACAAGGACATTCCAAAGGCTTACAGAGAAGCGGCAAAGGCTCCTGTTGATGAAAAGAAAGTTATTTTTGTTGAGGTTAGACATCCACAGGTTACAAACAGTATGCAGGTTATGTTTGACGAGCTTGCAAACAATTACGACTACAACATCCACACTCACTTTTTGCTGACAAACGGCACAATCAGAGCCGATTTCAGAAAGCGTTGCCTTGATGCGGTTAAGGATATTGCAACAGCAAAATATGTGTTTATGAACGAGGCGTCCAACACAATGTCGGCAATGCCTCTCCGCCCCGAAACAAAGATCATTCAGCTTTGGCACGGTTGCGGTGCGTTCAAAAAATTCGGTTTTTCAACCGCAGATTTGATTTTCGGTGCATCAAAGGACGAACAGCTCAAGCACCCGTTCAACAAAAACTATTCGCTTGTAACCGTAAGTTCTCCTGAAGTTATCTGGGCATACAACGAGGCTATGAACATTGACGAGAGCAAAGGAATTGTTCAGGCAACGGGTTCAAGCAGAACAGATATTTTCTACAACGACGAATTCCTCAAGGAAGCCAAAGAGCACGTTTACGAGCTTGTTCCGCAGGCAAAGGGCAAAAAAATCATTCTTTATGCTCCGACCTTCCGTGGCAGAGTTGCAAAGGCAGAAACACCGGATATGCTCAACATCAAAATGTTTTATGAGGCACTCGGTGACGAATATGTGCTTCTCATCAAGCACCACCCTGTTGTTAAGAATCCGCCTGCTGTTCCGGAGGAATACAAGAACTTTGCAATGGATGTAGGCAACATTTTGAGCATTGAGGAACTCCTCTCAACGGCAGACATCTGCATTTCGGACTACTCTTCACTTGTATTTGAATACAGCCTTTTTGAAAAGCCACTCATTTTCTTTGCATATGATTTGGACGAATACTTTGACTGGAGAGGTTTCTATTACGACTACTACGAGCTTGCTCCGGGTCTTATCGCAAAGACAAACTTTGAGATGATTGACTACATCAAGCACATTGATGAACGCTTCGACAAAAAAGCAATTCAAGATTTCAGATACAAATTTATGCGTTCTTGTGACGGCCACGCAACACAAAGAATTATCGACACTGTTTTTGAAAATCCCGAAGCACACAGAAAAGAGTGCAAGAACTTTGAACACTTCTACACCGTGCCAAAGGTTGAGAGCAGTAAAACTCCGTATTTCAAGCGAGTTGAAAATGTCAAAAATCAAAAGAAGAACGCAACAAAACTCTATGACAGTGCTAAAAACGGCGAACTCAAAAAAGGCAGTGTGATTGCACTCGACATCAAATCAAAAGAATTCAAGACACTTGCAAAAGAAAACGGCATAAAGCTTGTTAAATCGAGCAATCTTGACGAGGCGGTTCCTGTTATCGCACAAAGCGAATACATCATCATTGACAAGCCGAGCACCTTGCTTGACGGCATTGAACTTCGTGAGGACACAAAGGTTGTCTATCTTCCTCCAAACGCATTTCCGCTCAACACCTTTGGTTGCGACACAAAGGGATACAGAAGCGGACTCCGCAGAGAAATCTACGAAACCGCACCGCTGTTCAAGAGCGTTTCTGCCGTTACTGCTCCGAGCGAAGCAACAGGCGAACTTTTCAAAAAAGAGTTCGGCAAGAATGTCGAGGTGCTCAACATCGGTGACATAAAGACCGACATTTTCTTTGACGAAGCAAACAAGGAAAAAGTCCTTGACAAAATTTACGAAACCAATCCAAAACTCAAGGGCAGAAAAATCATTGTTTACATCTCAACAAACGATGAAGCAATTGACGATTCGGCTATGTACGAATATCTTTACAAGGACTATGTGCTCCTCAAATGCTACACAAATCTCAACAATGCAACCGAAACATTGATTTACTATTCAGACAGCATTGTTGATGTGAGCGATATGTTCAAGCCGTACGAACTTCTTTCAATCGCAGATATTGCAATCGGCAACATCAACGCTCCTGTTTTGTCGTTTATGTCAACGGGCAAGCCTGTTTTCCTCTACACAAAGAACACCAACAAGGCGATTTTGGAAATGGAAACACTTGTTGATGTCAAGGAAGACATCAAGCTTCCTATATATAACGACATCGAGGATGTAATAAAACAAATATTAAATATTGAAAACTACGATTATTCGGGTTATAATCAAACTAAGGACAAGTACCTTGCAAACTGCAACGGAAAGAGCCTTGAAAATTTGCTTAATCAATTAAAATAAATTAACAAAACAAATCTTAATTTAAGGAGATATTATTATGACATACGGTGTTATTCTTGCCGGCGGTATCGGCTCAAGAATGGGTGGCGACAAGCCAAAACAGTATCTTACCGTTAAAGGCAAGCCTATCATCATCTACACTATCGAAAAGTTTTTGGTAGTGCCTGAATTTGAAAAAGTTATCGTTCTTTGCCCAAAGCAATGGGTTGAGCACACAAAGAACCTCATCGAAAAGCACATTGCGCCTGCAAAGGACAGAGTTGCTGTTATTGAGGGCGGTTCAACAAGAAACGAAACTATTATGAACGCTGTCAAACTCATTGAATCGGAGGGCAACCTCAACGATGACACAATCATTGTTACTCACGATTCTGTTCGTCCGTTCGTAACACACAGAATTATTGAAGAAAACATCAAGGCTGCCGAGGAATTCGGTGCTTGCGACACAGTTGTTCCTGCAACCGACACAATCGTTGAAGCTGTTGACAACGCAACAATCTCAAGCATTCCTGACAGAAGCAAGATGTATCAAGGTCAAACCCCTCAATCATTCAAGGCTCTCAAACTCAAGAATATGTACGAAAGCCTTTCTGATGAAGAAAAGGACATCCTTACAGACGCAGCCAAAATCTTTGTTATCAAGGGTGAAAAAGTTGCGCTTGTTCAGGGTGAAACATTCAATATGAAAATAACCTACCCTTATGATTTAAGGGTTGCAAAGTCTTTGCTGGAGGACGAAACCGATGATTAATACAATCTATCGCTTGGTAGCTCCAAGACGATTTGAAATTGCATTTGAGGACATCAATATGTTTGGTGAAAATGCAATTGTAAGACCTACAAATCTTTCTATCTGCAATGCCGATATGAGATATTACCTCGGCACTCGTGACGCAAAGGTTCTTGCCGAAAAGCTGCCTATGGCACTCATCCACGAGGGTATCGGCGAGGTGCTCCACGACCCGTCAGGCAAGTTCCAAACGGGCGACCTTGTTGTTATGGTGCCTAACTGCCCTACCGAAAAGGACGACTATATTGCAGAAAACTACTTGCGTTCATCAAAATTCTGCGGTTCTTCTATGGATGGCTTTTTGCAGGAGTTTGTAGAAATTTCTCCAAACAGACTTGTAAAACTTCCGCAGGATATTGACAGAAATGTTGCGGCTTTCACCGAAATTATTTCTGTATCCGTGCACGCAATCACCCGATTTGACAAAATCGCTCACGCACGCAGAGATGTCATCGGTGTTTGGGGTGACGGCAACCTCGGCTACATCACTTCATTGTTCTTGAAGTATATTTTCCCTGAATCAAAAATTGCTGTTTTCGGCACAAACAGAGAAAAACTCAACGACTTCACCTTTGCGGATGAAACACATCTTGTAAACGAAGTGCCCGAAGGCTTCACAATGGATCACGCATTTGAATGTGTTGGCGGAAACGGCAGTCCTATCGCAATTGAGCAGATTATCGGACTCATCAAGCCTGAATCAACACTTTCTATTTTGGGCGTCAGCGAATATCCTGTGCCTATCAACACAAGAATGATTCTTGAAAAAGGCATCCGTATGTTCGGCACATCAAGAAGCGGTGTTGCCGACTTCCAAAAAACAGTTGATATGTATGTTAAGCATCCTGAAATCATCGACTACCTCGGCAATCTTGTAAGCAGTGTAAATGTTGTGAGAACAACAACCGACATCAAGAATGCTTTTGAAAAGGACGCCCAAAAATCATTCGGCAAAACCATTATGAAGTGGGAAGAATAGTGTGAAAAATCACACTATTCCGATTGTATGCCCTCAAAATTTGCCGATGGCATAATTTTGAGATGGCAAAATTTCCATTATACGCCTTCTCCGGCTACAGCAATGGCGTATGCGATTTTTAATGAACTATTTGTAGCCGGAAAGGCTATGGAAATTAAATGATATTTTTTGTACTCGTTCTTCTGCTGTTGATTTTCAACAAAATGGAAATAAGCAAGCCGGGCGAATTCAACAAAGATTATATTTCGCCTGACGGCACGCTGGCAATCAAAGGAATATTTGTTGCACTCATTTTGTTGAGCCACGGCAAATCGTATCTTGAACTCGGCGGAGCGTATGACGAACCGTATATTGCAATGCAAAACCACCTCAACCAAATGGTGGTGGCAATGTTTTTGTTCTACTCAGGCTTCGGAATGATGGAAAGCTTGAAGAAAAAGCAATTTGCCTATGTCCAATCCGTTGCAACAAAAAGGTTTCCTAACCTGCTGTTGAACTACGATTTGGCAGTTATGCTGTTTTTTATACTCGGATTTATAATCGGTCAACCTTACACAATCAAACAATTTCTGATTGCTTTGACATCTTGGGAAGGAATTGGCAATTCAAGTTGGTACATCTTTGCAATACTCGTGATGTACATCGCTGTTATGATTGCGTTTTTGCCAAAGAAATTCAATCAAAACAAAGCTGTTGAGCTTGTGTCAATTATCATTTTGACAGCACTGAGCATAGCCGTTGTGTGGGGAATGAAAAAAATCGAAAGACCCGATTACAGCTACAACACAATCATTCTTTTCCCACTCGGATTTTGGTACAGCTACTTCAAGAACACAATTGAAAAGCTGTTGATGAAAAACGACATCATCTATTCGTGCACATTGGCAGTTGTTGTGGTTGCATACTTCCTTGCATATATGCACAGGTGGGACAGATTTCTGATTTACGAAATTTGGGCAATTCTTTTCTGCGCACTTGTTATATTGCTGACTATGAAAATATCTTTACAAAACGAGGTTCTCAAGTTCCTCGGCAAGCATATTTTCAGCATCTATATTCTTCAAAGGATACCGATGATATTCCTTGACCACTACGGTGTGTCGGACAGACATAAATACGTTTTCCTCATTGCATCGTTTGCGCTGACAACAGCAATTGCAGTTGTGTTTGACTTTGTGACAGGCAAACTTTCATCGGCAATATGGAAGCCAAAAAAGTCATAAGTTTAATAGTTATGATTTTTTAAACCCCTCCGTCAACACTTCGTGTTGCCACCTCCCCTTATAAATAAGAGGAGGCGGATATAGTCAAAAAAGAGGCGATTTTCATCGCCTCTTTTTTATTATTTATGTTGTCTTGGCAAAACGACCTTGACCTTGAACAAGTCGCCGTCGATGTGGATTTCCATTCTGCCGTGCATTGCCTGGCAGAGGTTGTCTGCAATCGAGAGTCCCAAACCATTACCCTCCTCGTTGCGAGACTTATCCCCACGAACAAAGCGTTCTTTCAGTTCATCTGCCGAAATATCAAGCGGTTGAGCCGAAACATTTTTGATTTCAAACACGGCGGTGTTGTTCTGCTCGTAAACATCCGCATAAACTCTTGAGCCTTTTGCCGAATACTTGCGTGCATTTGACAACAGGTTTTCAATAACTCTGTATGTCTTTTGACCGTCTGCTATTGCCGAAAGGCTCTTTTTGTCGCCCTTGAAGATGAGTTCAAGTCCGTTGTCGGCAAATTCCTGCTGATGTTCAACGACTGCCTGGGTTGCAAGCTCTCCCAAATCAAGCTGTACCAAATTGAGCTTTACCACTCCGCTGGTAATCTTTGACGCTTCCACAAGGTCGTCAATAAGTCGCTTCAGCCTGCCACCCTTTTCGTCAAGAACACCGATGTATTCCTGCGCTTTTTCGTCTTGAATATCGCAATGCTTCAAGAGGTCAACATAAGTGATGATTGATGTTAGCGGTGTTTTCAAATCGTGCGAAACATTTGTGATAAGTTCGCTTCTCATTCGCTCATCTTTAACAGCCTTGTCAACCGCGCGGTTAAGTTCCTCGGCTGTGTATTTTTGTGCATCCACAAGCATCTTTAGGCTTTGCGGAAGTTTTTGATAGTTAACTCTCGGTGGTCGTCTTTCGTTAAACGCCTTGATAATTTCGTCAAGGTCCATAACATATTTTACAATAAAGACAAGGCTTGCCACATTCAACCCAAACCAAGCAAAGCAAAGGAGCAATCTCACTACGCCGTCATCACCAAGCCACACAAAGAACAACAACAGCAAATTGACAACACCGTAGCCGATGAGATATGCCATTAGTTGCTTTTTAAACACATCAGGACGGTATTTTAAGAACGCAATGCCTTTCTTTGCAGGTTTTGCAATAACCGTCTTAAAGAGCCATACAAGACACTTTATCAGCATATAAACAAGTGTGTTTTTAAAAAATCCGCTGTGAGCTTTTACCTGTCTTGCCACCGATGTGAGCCACTCGCTCATAACAAGGAAGATTGCAAAAGCAAGAGCACAGACAAGAGGCATGAACATATTTGCGTTTACAACGCTGATAGTCATATCAGCTAAATCATTGTAAATATCCGCCTCGGAAAACAGGATTTTAGCATAACAATAAAGTGAATTAACCAACAGGAAAAATCCGCCTGTAACAAGTCCGCCGCTTACAAGAAAATGCAAATCGTTTGGCATTTTGTCGATTTTTGAAGTTTTGTATTCACTGCCTTTTCTGCCTGCAAGCACGCAGTTCCAAACAAGGAGCAACAGCAAAAGTATGATGCAAGCAACGCTCACGGCAAAGTTTTTCATCGGATTATGATTGACTTTGTCAAAGTTTTCCTGAATTTCGGAATAGTAATCATCCTTTGCCTTGCTCATATCAATTTGAAAATAAGCCTGCTTTGTGTTATTGGTGTAGAAATCATCATAATTGCAAAGCGAATAAAACCTGTTTCTGCCAAAATTGTGCTCGCCGAGCCAAAAGCCTTTATCTGCCGTTGCATTCTTTTTGAATGTGTTTACATCATCAACATTTGTGTAAACGATACCGTCTTTTGATTCAATGTAAAATTGCAAAGCATCCGAAACTTCGGTTTGAGTGAGATAAGGTCCGAGATTTTTGGTTACTTCGTTATCAAACTTTTTTTCAAGGTATTTTTGTGCCTGTTCGCCTGAATGTGAAAGCGGGACAGTACAAGTAAACCAAAAATACCTTCCGGCTGAAATTTCTTCCGAGTAATCTTTTTGAAAGTAGAAAACATCATTTCCAAACTCATCATATTCATGTTGAATGTTATATAGCGATGATGCATCGTCATAATCAACACCGTCGTCATCATCATCATAACCATCGTAATCAGTATACTCATCATTATACGACTTTAGCAACGCTTGACTGTTTTCATCATAAAAGCTTTTTGATTCAAGGTATTTTGCAAGCATTCCGTCAACGAATTCTGTTTTCTTTTTTTCTATACGCTTTTGCATATAGTTTCGATTTGACCAAGCAAGCACAGAATTAACATCTGTTCTAAAATCATTTTCAAATCCGTTTGTGTCATAAACAGTGAGGTCATTGCTCAGGCAATCGTCAATGCCAAATATATATGCCGATTTGACAACTTCAATTCCGTTGAGCATACCCACAACGATAAAAACCAACGCAAGCAAAAACGAAATGACTCTTGAAGTTTTTTGAATTTTAATATTTTTCAATTTTGTATCCAAGTCCATACACCACCTTTAGATATTTAGGGTCTTTGGGGTTAATTTCGATTTTTTCTCGGATATTTCGTATATGTACGGTTACGGTTTTTTCAATGCCGAACGAAGCCTCGTTCCACACAGCCTCATAAATCTGCGAAGAAGAAAGAACAACATTCATATTCTGCATAAGATATTCAAGAATTCTGTATTCACGGGCTGTGAGGTGAACCTCCTCGCCGTCAACGGTCACACGCTTTGACTTTGTGTCGAGCACAAGACCGCCCGTGATGAGCTGACTGTCGGTTTTCACCATCGAACCGAGAGTTGAATAGCGTCTGATTTGGCTTTTCACCCTCGCCACAAGCTCAAGAGGGTTGAACGGCTTTGTAACATAATTCCTCGGCCTTTTAG
>CABQCC010000055.1 GCA_902462495.1 uncultured Eubacterium sp.
CCGTCCTCACACAAAGCCCGTTAAGGTCAGCAACAAGTGGTAATATCTGAAGCCGTCAGTTCCAAAACCGATTACAAAACAAAAGAAAGCAACGGCAAACGACAGCATCATAAGAACATCAAGAATGAAAGACAGGACTTTCGGCAAAAAGGTGTTTTCAACAAAAGTGACAAGAGAATACACAAAGGCAAACACAGAACCGAGAGCAACAAACGACAGCAACATCATCACGAAAAAAGTCGCCTGAATGTGCTTTTTTTGACTCCGTCATTGACATAAACAAGGGCGGTTATTTTGCCGTTTACCTTTAAGCAACCGCTTGTTAAATCGAGTTCTTCAATATGCAAGCCCTCGCCTTTGATAGTTAAAGCGCCGTAATCGGTTTTTGCGTGTATTTCTTCTTCATTGAACGCATCAACATCAGTCACGCCGTCAAGAGTGGCGAACTCTCGATTTTTCACGGTAAAAGAGTGTTCTTTTTTGTTTTCAAATTCATTCATACTAATCCCTCACAGGAATATATGAAAAAATGCCCTGAAATATTCAGAGCATCAAACATTCTTTTTAATTTTAGAAATTCGGTCAACAACCAATTTTGAAGCGTAGCCCATAACAAGACCGGTCACCATACCCGAAACGAGGAGAACCGGCAAATAATAAGCAATTCTGACCGTGCTTGTAAGAACAACCGCTACAATCAACTGCCCGATATTGTGCATTATACCGCCGAGCATACTCACACCAACGATGGAAAGCTTTGTGTTTTTGAGCAATGTCATAACGAGCCAACTCAAAAAGCAACCGACAAGGCTATATGCAATAGTCATCGGATTGCCAAATAGCAGACCCGACAAAAGCACACGAAGCACGCCTATAATAATTGCATCAACAGGCTTCATCATATAGAGCGCAAACACAACAACGATATTTGCAAAGCCGAGTTTTACACCCGGAATCGGGATGAGCAAATTAATCGGAATAAACGATTCAAGATAGCTGAACACAAGTGCAAGCGCTATCATCATACCGTAGAACGCAATATTTTTTAATTTAGATTTTTTCATACAAAATACCAACTATGCCACGGCATCAATCTCATCATCCGCTGATTTTTCATCAGTCACGGTGACAACAAATTTATGAGGCAGGCAAATAATCGACTCGCCCGACCTATTGACAGATTTGTGATTGACGCAAACACCGTCGGGACAATTTGCCTGAGTTACCTTTGCTTTGCCGTCTTTGATGACAAGAGTGTTTGTATCGCCGTCAAAATCATACTGCTTTTCAAAATCTTCATCAAGTTTTAAGGTATCAACAACTTTTCCGTCAACCTCAACCTGAACGAATTTGCCGCTGTCGCCATTGACAAAATAAAGATAAAAGCAAAGCACACCTGCAACTGCAAGCACAACAGCAACTATAATCAAGTCAGCCTTTTTCATTATTTAGCCAAAAATTCGGTTACATATTCTGCTGCGTTGTCAACACCGTTGATTACGGCCTCTGATGAAATTGTGCTCTTTGCGATTACATCAACCTTTGAGCCTTTTTCAATGCCGTTTGATGAAACAACAGGTATCTTTTTGCCCTCAAACTGATTTTTGAAATCATCTGTAGCAATACGAACACCGAGGTATTCGGTTTCTTCCTGTTTGATGATGTCAACACCGCAAACAACTTTGCCGTCAGCGGTGATTGTTGTTGCCATTTCGATAGGAGATTCAGCGTTGTAACCGACTGTTGTGCCGTTGATTACATAAGCCACAACTTCGTTTTTATCGTTATACACTTCTTCAACGCCTGTTACGCCGAGTTCGTTATCTTTAACGGCAACAGGCACAGACTTTGAAATTGTGAAGTTTACATCAACGGTGCCGTTATTTTTCTCATCAACAGCATTTTTGATTGCGATTGAGCCAAATACAACAGCAACGCTGAGTACAAGCATAATGACGAAATACACAAGCTGTTTTTTTGATTTTGGATTGTAATGCGCTTTTGATTTCATAATTTATTCCTCCGAATTATCTAAAAATTGATTAAATCCTTTTGAAAATGTTTTGTTATATTCCTTATCAACCCATACGGCTTCTATTCCGTCAAGGCTGTCAACAAGATTTTTGCCGTCCTCGATAGTCATATTAAACAACGCAGTTGACATTGCATCGCCGAATGACGAATCCTTGCAAATCACCGACACGCTCGCCATATATTCGCTCGGCATAAGTGTTTCGGGGTTGATTATGTGGCAATATTTTTTGCCGTCAACGGTGTAGTAGCGTTGATAATCACCGCTTGTTACAATGCACTCGTCCGTGATATTGAGTTTCAGCAAGAAATCATCCGAAGTGGTATCGGGATTTTCTATGCCGATAGTCCATTTTGTTTTGCCGTCATCATTTTTATAGCCGAAAGTCGAGACATTTCCGCCGATTGAAATAGCGGCGCTTGTCCACAAATTGCTCTTTGCCCAGTCTGAAATCTGTTGAACGGCATAACCCTTGGCGATAGCACCGACATCGAGTTTCATCTCAGGGTCTTTAAAATAAACAGTATTATTATTCTTGTCTATAACAAGATTGTTAATATCGGTATGTTTGCTTGCTTCTTTAAGTTTCGACATATCGGGAAGTTTCGCTTCATCGGGATTCGCAATGCCGTAATCCCTCTCGTTATGCCACAATTCAAGAACCGTGCCCATACAAATATTCACTTTGCCTTGAGTGGTGTTATAAATTTCTTTGCCGTAATTGAGCATATCAATTATTTTCGCATCAACCTTTACAGGAGCTTTGCCTGCAAGTTTGTTGACATTATAAAGATTTGTTACACCCTCGTGTTCCTTATAAATATCGAACAGTTCATCATAGGTTTTAAGTTCATCATAAAACCGCTGATAATTGCGGTCGAACTCCTCCTGACTGTTGTCATAAGCGATAACGGTTGAAGCGGTATCGAAAAGGTCAAGGAACGACGCTTTATATTTTTCCTTTGCTTTGGCAGAATTGGAGCAAGAAGCGAAAGCAACAGCAACCGCAAAAGCCAAAAAGAGCGACATTATTTTTTTCATAAATAATATTATATCAGAAATTCGCTAACAATTCAACCACTATAATATATTTATTATATATACAACAAATAAATATGTTCACAAATATATTCAAAAAAAGTTCCCCAAAAGGGGAACTTTAAATTAGCAATTAAAAGCAATTATGAATTGATTGCCTTTGCAACATTTTCTGCAATGCCGTTGATTGTCATTGTACAACCGGCCTTGAGGTCTGCGTCAGTTGCTGTCATGTCGTCGCCATAAGAAGCCTTGACTTCGTCAGCTGTCTTGCCAACACACCATTTCTCAAATGCTTCAGCCTGCTCATACCACTCTTTACCGATTGGTGATGCGCCTCTCATATTGTAATCGTCGCCAAGTTCTTTCTTTGACTTGTAAGCACCCTTTTTAACGGTGAACTTGCCGTCAGCGATTGAGCACTTAGCCTGTGAAGCATCGATAACGCAAGATGTTACCTTGCCGTCTGCATCAACAGTTACGATTGCATAGTTTGTGTCATACTGAAGATTTGTTTCGTTTGACTCATAATACTTTTCTGTTGTCATAGAAAGCTTAAGTGAATCAGTAGCGCTTGCACCGAGGTCTTTTGCATTTTCCATAGCCTGTGCTGTTACCTGTGCAAAACCGTTTGCATACATTGTGCAACCAGCCTTGAGGTCTGCATCTGATGGATAACCGTCTTCGCCGATACCTGCCTTAACTTCTTCAGCTGTCTTGCCCTTTGCCCATTCTTCAAATGCAGCAATTTGCTCATACCATTCTTTGCCGATTACGGAAGCACCCTTCATACCGTAGTCTTCCTTCTTATCACGCTTTGTTCTGAGGTCTGCTACATCGCCGTTATCCTTCTTGAGGTCAGGCTTTGTCTGAGCTTCGTCAATTTTTACATCAATAATTTTACCGTCTGCATCAACAAGAACTGCTGCACATACAGAGTCAATTTCAAGTGCTGTTTCAGACTTATTGTATTCATCCTCTTTGATTTCGCTTGAAATAGCGTAACCTGTCTTTGCAGTTGCTGCTGCGTCAGTTTTTTTGCCGTCTGTTGTTGTTGAATCCTTTGAACCGGAGCAAGCTGCAAAGCCAACTGCCATCAAGCCTGCAAGTCCGACTGCAAGAATTTTTTTCATTTTAGTCATAATAATCCTCTCCTTTAATATTATTGTTTACCAAAATGTTAACATCATTTTAAATCATTGATAAGAGATTGTCAATATCTTTGTGAAAAATTTATCACAATATTTAGACATTAATATTTCTTAATTATCTTTCTCGGACACTTTTCGGCACATTTACCGCAAGAAGTACATTTTTCGTAATCAATCTTTGCGATGTTATCGACGACTGTGATAGCTCCTGCCTCACAAACCTTTTGGCAAATACCGCAAGCAATACAACCTGCTGTGCAGGCATCTCTTACATCCTTGCCCTTTACATGTGAGAAGCACTGAACACGATAATGTGATTCGGCAGGAACAAGCTCAATAAGCTGATGAGGACAAATCTTTACGCACTTGCCACAAGCAATGCAAAGACTTTCGTCAACAACGGCTTTCTTGTCGATAATACGAATTGCGCTTTCAGGGCAAACTCTTGCGCAAGAACCGAAGCCGAGACATCCGTATTTACAAGCATACGGGCTTGAACCCGGCATAATTGAAGCTGCGGTACAGCTGTCAATACCAATATAGTTATAATCAAGAGTTCTCTTGTCGCTGTTACCGTCACACTTTACATATGCAACCTTACGAGTCATTTCGCCAAGTTCCGTGCCCATAATTTTTGCAACTTGTTCCGCAACAGGCTTGCCGCCGACAGGACAACCCGAAACCGGAGCTTCGCCTGAAGCAATAGCGTGAGCAAGAGCGTCACATCCTGCATAACCGCAACCACCGCAGTTACTGCCCGGAAGAACCTCTCTGACTTTTTCTTCTTTTTCATCTACTTCTACATGAAAAACTTTCTCTGCAATACCGAGGGCAACGCCTACTATCAAACTGATGAGGCACACAACGCCAACGGCAATTAAAATCTCCTTAAAATCCATAAAGCTCCTTTCTGCTTAAGCAAAAGCATTGAAGCCGTAGAATGCAATAGACATAAGGCAAGCAGTCATAAGAACCGCAGGTGTGCCCTTGAAGCATCCCAAGAAATCATTGTTTTCTGTTTTTTCACGAACACTTGCCATAATAACGATGGCAACAGTGAAGCCTAATGCAGTGCCAAAGCCTGTAACAACGCTTGTAATTACATCGTTTGACTGCTGAACATTTGTGAGAGCAGTACCGAGAACCGCACAGTTTGTTGTGATAAGAGGAAGGTATACACCAAGGCTCTTGTAAAGTGACGGAACAACCTTTTTGAGGAAAGTCTCAACAAGCTGAACCAAAAATGCGATTACAACGATGAATATAATAGTTTTTAAATACTCTAAATGAAGCTTTACAATAACATATTTATAGAGTGCACTTGAAACAAGTGACGAAAGAGTGATAACGAAAATTACCGCTCCGCCCATACCTGCGGCAGTTTTGGTGGATTTTGAAACACCGAGGAACGGACAAATACCCAAGAACTGACTGAGAACAACATTGTTGATGAGTGCTGTTGTAATCAGAACCAAAAACAACTTTCCTGCCATTTACTTGCCCTCCTTTTCTGCCGACGGACATTGTGCACAGTTGCCTGTACAACCTGTCTTTTTCTTTTCTTTCTTGCTTACGCCGAGTTTGTTCATCAAAGCGCAGAGAAGTGAAAGCACCAAGAATGCACCCGGAGCAAGAATGAAGAGTGAAATAGGCTCATAGCTTTCAGGCAACACACGAAGTCCGAAAACTGTGCCATTGCCGAGGATTTCTCTGATAATACCGATAGTTGTAAGACCGATTGTGAAACCGATGCCAATACCGACACCGTCAAAAATTGAAAGAACAACGCTGTTCTTTGAAGCATAAGATTCCGCTCTGCCGAAAATGATGCAGTTTACAACGATGAGTGGGATGAAAATACCCAAACTGCTGTAAAGCGGAGTGAGGAATGCATGCATAAGCATTTCTACAATAGTTACAAATGAAGCAATAATGATGATATAAACAGGCACTCTTACGCCGTTTGGAATAACCTTACGCAAAAGAGAAATAATCATATTTGACATAACGAGAACTGCCATTGTGGCAACACCCATACCAAGACCGTTGAGTGCGCTTGTTGTTACCGCCAAGGTAGGACACATACCAAGCATAAGTACAAAGGTAGGATTTTCCTTGATGATACCGTTATAAAGTCTTTCTAAAATACCCTTCAAAAAAATCTCCCCCTCTCTTACTGTGCCTGTGCGGAATCCGCACCGCCGAAGTTTGCTTGATAGAAAGCAATACCGGCATTGACCGCCTCTGTTACGGCATTTGTTGTGATTGTTGCACCTGAAATTGCATCAATCTCAGTATCAGCCGTAGCGCCTGACTTTGTATAGCTCAAAGTTTGTGCCGGCTTGCCCTTGAACTGATTTTGGAAATCAGGATCTGCACATTTTGAGCCAAGACCTGCTGTTTCGCTGTTGCTGATTACAGTAAAGCCTGTAAGCTTGTCATCCTTGATACCGATTGCAACATCAATCTCACCGCCGTAGCCGTTTGGTGAACTTGAAGCAATGATATAGCCCTCTGTGTCGCCGTTTGATGACTTAACTTCAAGAGCGTCTGTTACAGCACAGCCTGCAAGACCGTTTTTGTTAAAAAGTTTTGTTGATTTTTCAATCATTTTGTCGAGTCCGTCAACCTCGCCGAACTCTTTGGCATCGGCATAAACAACCTTATAAGCCGCTGCCTTTTGATTAATTTCCGCCTGTTCGATAGGACCTTTGGTAATTTGGTTTACAACAGCCAAAGCCGCAACGGCAACCAAGGTGATAATAACCAAAACCAATGTGTTTTTGAACAAGCCTGATTTTTTCTTTTCCATTACTGTGCATCTCCTTTCGCTTTAACTGAGCCGAAAGGCTTTGGAACAGTTATTTTTTCAATCAACGGAACAAGAAGGTTGCAAATGATGATTGCATATGAAACACCCTCTGCCGATGAACCTACAACTCTGAACATTGCTGTTACGAAGCCGAGAAGCACACCGTAAAGGAGTTGTCCCTTTGGAGAAATCGGGCTTGTTACATAGTCGGTTGCCATAAAGAATGCACCGACAAGGAGTCCGCCTGACAAAGCCTCGCTCAAAAGGTAATTTACAGTTACTGTGTCACCCTGAACAAGTTTGATGATTGCGATGAACGCAACAGTTGAAAGAATATATGCTCCCGGAATACGGATTGAAATAACCTTTTTGATAAGGAGATATGCGGCACCGATTAAGATAGCAAAAGCCGAAACTTCACCGATACAACCGCCGTGCATACCAAGGAACAATGATGTCAAATCAAGAGTTTTGCCGTCACCAAGCTGTGCAAGAGGTGTTGCGCCTGCAACAGCATCAATAGCAGTATCTGTTTTGCCTGCAAGGAGATAAAGACAATCTTTGATTTTGCCGTCCTTGAAAAGTTCGCCAAATGATGCGCTGTATACCTTATACATTGCAAAGTCGCTCATTTTTGCTGCGAATGAAATGAGGAGGAAGCATCTTGCACCGAGTGCAGGGTTCATAAAGTTCTGACCCAAGCCACCGAAAAGCATTTTTACAATAACGATTGCAAAGCCGCTGCCGAGAACAGGTATGTACCAAGGCACGCTTGCAGGAAGGTTAACAGCCAAAATAAGACCTGTCACCAACGCACTGTTGTCAAAAATTGTAATCGGTCGCTTTGTGATAACCTCAAAAAGAAGTTCAAAAAGAACACTTGATACAACGCAAAGAACGGTTACGAACAATGCAGGAAGTCCGAAATGGTAGATGCCGAATGCAAGAATCGGCAAAAGTGCCAAAGCAACATCGCCCATAATTGTTTTGGTGCTGTCCTGTGTTCTTAAATGCGGAGATACCGAAACATTATACATAATTTACTTTACCCCCTTTGCTTTTTGTCTGTTAAGTTCTTTTCTTACCTCTGCCTTGCCGACATTGAAAAGGTGGGTAAGAGGAATTCTTGCCGGGCAGGTATATGAGCAACAGCCACACTGTACACATTCCATACCGCCCAAATCCGCAAAAGCAGTGAATTTGCTCTGCTTAACAGCCTTTGCAAGCATTTGCGGAACAAGATTTGACGGACAAACACTTACGCATCTGCCACAGTGAATACAATTTGTAGCCTCAACAGAAGCAACATCGTCCTCTGTGAAAGCGAGAATAGACGCAGAAGTCTTTTGAACAGGCACTTCGAGTGTGCTCATAGCAAAGCCTGTCATCGGACCGCCCGAAATAACCTTGACTGCATCTTCCTTCAAGCCGCCACACTTTTCGATTACATACTGATGGCTGCAACCGATTGGCACTTTGAAGTTGTTGCACTGATTAACGCCGTCACCTGTTATGGTCATATACCTGTAAATAAGAGGAATATTCTCATAAAGTGCATTGTAAATCGCAAAACATGTTGATGAGTTTACAACAACGCATTTTGCATCGGCAGGAAGCATTTTTGAATTAATCTTTCTGCCTGTTACGGCATAGATAAGTGAACGCTCACCACCCTGCGGATACTTTGTTTTAAGCTCGCAGATGTCCATATTATCATCAGGTTGAATAAAGCCCTTGATAACCTTGATTGAATCGTTCTTGTTGTCCTCAATGCCGAAAATAGCCTTTGCATTTGGCAAAAGTCTCTGAATTTGGCGAACTGCCTTAACAATCTGCTCGCCCTTTTCAAGCATAATACGATAGTCAACGGTAAGATACGGTTCACACTCACAGCCGTTGATGATGATGGTGTCGATTTCATCGGCATTTTTAGGTGACAGTTTTACACCTGTCGGGAAGCCTGCGCCACCCAAACCGATAACGCCTGCGTCCTTGATTTTTTGGAGAACTTCCTCGACGGTCAAATCATCGGGATTTGACTTAACGCCCATTCCCTCGACTTCTTCATCGAGTCCGTCATTTTCAACAACAATGGATTTTACAAGACTGCCGTTGATTACTCTGCGGTTTTCGATAGATTTTACCGTGCCTGAAACCGAGCTGTGCACGGGTGCGGAAATAAATCCGCCTGCCTTCGCAATCATCTGACCTTTAAGCACTCTGTCACCCGGATTTACGAGTGGCTCGGCAGGTGCGCCGATATGTTGGCTCAAAGGATAAACGGTTACAGAAGAAGCATTAATTGCGGTGATAGGAAAATCTTTTGAAAGCTCCTTGCCCTCATAAAGATGAAGTCCCTTTTTTAATGCTTTTCTTTTCTTCATTAAAAAACATCCTCTCTACTCTTTTAGACATAAATTTTTAATCCAACTAAATTTTATGCTTATAATAATATAGCATATTATTATAAAATTTTCAACAGTAAAACTATACTCAACTAGTGATTATTTTCAATTATATTGCGAATATTCTCCTCTGCCGATTTCACCTCGCCCTGAAATTCACGGGAGGAAACACGCAAAGCCCCATTACCGAGGATAATAACCTGCTCAAGTGCATCGGAGGTGACAACTCTGACCTTGTGATTTTTTGCCAAATCAAGCGAAGCCTTTTCGATATACATATCTGCGGTTTCAGCCTCTTTGGTGTAAACAACGGTGATGTTGTTCACCTTTTCGATTTCACGGTGATTGCCTTTGACCTTGTAGGCATCAAAAACAACAATAACCTCGCACCTCTTATATCCCTGATAATTGCAGAGAATATTGATGAGTGCATTTCTTGCCCCATCAATACTGCTGTCGGCAAGATTTTTCAAATTATCCCACGAAAAAATGACATTGTAGCCGTCGACCAAAAGATATTCGGGACCCTCATATTTTGGAGCTTTCGGCATTTTTTTAGGGTTTGGTTTCTCTGTTTTTTCGGTAAAGGTGAAGTGGCTGTTATTTGGGTTTTTGTGCTTAATTTTTCCGTAGGTTTGCTCAAAAATCTCCATGAGTTCCTTATCAAGCGCAAACAAATCGTTTTTGTCTGCATAGCTTGACATCCTGCCGACCGATTGGCTTGAGGCGTACTCGCTTTTTGGTATTGAAAGTATGCTCGGCAAGTGCATATGACTTTTGACCTCGTCCCACTTAACATTATAGC
>CABQCC010000056.1 GCA_902462495.1 uncultured Eubacterium sp.
GCGTTTTTCGTTTTTTGCGAACAAGCGGTACCATCGTACAGCAATGTTCGCAAGAAAACGAAATTCAAAAACTTTCTCAACAGCCTTACAGCGTGTTAAAAATACTTTTTTTAACACGCTGTAGCACTCTCTACTAAGAAAGGGCACTTGTGTTAATTTTTATCGATTATTCTGCGTCAGGAGCATAGTAATCAACAAGCTTTGCAAGCTTATTGTACTTTTCGATAGAATTATCGGCAGCGATAGCAAAGAGTTGTTCTGCCTTGCCAGGGAATGATCTCTTAAGAGCAGAATATCTTGTTTCACCTTCGATGAATTCTACATAGTCAGCTGATGGAGCCTTTGAATCAAGGCTAAACGGATTCTTGCCTTCAGCGATGAGAGCAGGATTGTAGCGGAAGAGGTTCCAATAACCTGCTGCAACAGCCTTCTTTTGTTCCATCTGGTTGAATGGCATCTTGATACCGTGGTTGATACAAGGTGCATAGCAGATAACGATTGACGGGCCGTTGTAAGCAGCTGCTTCCTGGAATGCCTTTAAGCACTGGTTAGCGTTTGCACCCATAGCAACCTGTGCAACATATACATAACCGTAAGACATTGCGATTTGAGCCAAATCCTTCTTCTTAACAACCTTACCTGATGCTGCAAACTTAGCAACAGCACCTGTAGGAGTTGCCTTTGAAGCCTGTCCGCCTGTGTTTGAGTAAACCTCTGTATCGAATACAACGATGTTTACATTTTCGTTTGAAGCGATAACATGGTCAAGACCGCCGAATCCGATATCGTATGCCCAGCCGTCACCGCCAAAGATGAACTGATACTTCTTTGCTGCATAATCTGCATCCTTGAGGAAGTCTGCTGCTGCGTCTGCTGCTTCGCCTGTAAGGCTTGCTGACTTAAGAGCCGAGATAAGAGCTGCTGCGTCTGCTTCGTTCTTTTCAGCGTCTTCATATGTTGAAAGCCAAGCATCAGCCTCCTTAACGCCTGCCTTTGAAAGAACTTCTGCATCTGCTGCAAGTCTTTCTCTGATTTGCTTTTGAGCAAGGTACATACCGTAACCGAACTCTGCGTTATCCTCAAAGAGTGAGTTTGACCAAGCAGGACCGTGACCGTTCTTGTCTACTGTGTATGGTGTTGATGGTGCAGAACCGCCCCAGATTGATGAACAGCCTGTTGCGTTTGCAATGTACATCTTGTCACCGTAAAGCTGAGTTACAAGCTTAGCGTAAGGTGTTTCACCACAGCCTGCGCAAGCACCTGAGAACTCAAGATATGGCTTTCTGAACTGAACACCGATTGTATTTGGAGTAAGTACTTCAGGCTTTGCAGGAGTATCTACAAGAGCATCGAAGGACTTTTGTACATGAAGCTGTGAAGCGATTGGCTTCATTGTGAGTGACTTTGTTGGGCAAACATTTGCACAAGAGCCACAACCTGTACAGTCAAGAGCAGAAATGATGAGTGCATACTGATAATCTGTTCTCTTATGCTTAATCATTGTTGTGCCTTCAGGAGCAGCCTTTGCCTCATCGTCATTCATAACGATTGGTCTGATAACTGCGTGAGGGCAAACCATTGAACAAAGGTTACACTGAGCACACTTTGTTGGGTCCCATTCAGGAACAGAAATAGCGATACCTCTCTTTTCGAATGCAGCAGAGCCCTGAGGATATACACCGTCTGCGCTGTCAACAAATGCCGATACAGGAAGGTCATCACCGTGGAGTCTGCCAACAGGCTCAAGGATGTTCTTAACAAACTTCTTCATTTCAGGTCTGTCTGTTGCAACATGCATTTCTGCCTTTTCGTCAACAGCATCCTTCCAAGAAGCAGGAACATCAATCTTAACAACTTCCTTTGAGCCTCTGTCGATACCGTTGCAGTTAGCGTTTACAACAGCTTCGCCCTTCTTTGAGAACTTTGCAACAACCTTTTCTTTCATATAGCCGATTGCTTCATCAACAGGAAGAATTCCGCTGATTGTGAAGAATGCCGACTGAAGAATTGTTGATGCTCTGCCCGGAAGTCCGACTTCCTCTGCAATCTTGATACCGTTGATTGTGTAGAGGTTGATGTCGTTCTCTGCAATATATCTCTTCATAGACGCAGGGAGTTCCTTGTCGAGTTCTTCAGGAGTCCAGATACAGTTGAGGAGGAATGTACCGCCCGGTACGAGATCCTGAACCATATCATACTTTGTTACATATGAAGGATTGTGGCAAGCAACGAAGTTTGCCTTGTTAATCAAATAAGTTGATGTGATTGGTGATGAACCAAAACGAAGGTGAGATACGGTGATACCGCCTGACTTCTTTGAGTCATAGAAGAAGTAGCCCTGTGCATACATATCTGTGTGGTCACCGATAATCTTGATAGAGTCCTTATTAGCGCCTACTGTACCGTCTGAACCAAGACCCCAGAACTTACAAGAAGTTGTGCCTGCAGGAGTTGTGTCAGGTGTTTCTGTGATAGGCAATGAAAGATTTGTAACATCATCGTCGATTGAAAGTACAAACTGCTTCTTTGGTTCAGGAGCGTTCATATTTGCAAATACAGCGATTACATGAGCAGGAAGAGTATCCTTTGAACCCAAGCCGTAACGACCGCCGTATACAGGAACTGAATCGAACTTTGAACCCTTGAGTGCTGCAACAACATCAAGATAAAGCGGCTCGCCGAGTGAACCCGGCTCTTTAGTTCTGTCGATAACAGAAATGTGCTTTACAGTTTCAGGCAATGCGCCGATGAGGTGCTTTGCAGAGAAAGGTCTGTAAAGGTGAACACATACCATACCAACCTTTTCGCCTCTTGCGTTGAGGAAGTCAACTGTTTCTTTGATAGTGTCACAAACTGAACCCATAGCGATGATTACACGCTCTGCGTCAGGTGCACCGTAATAGTTGAAGAGTTGATAATTTGAACCGATTTTTTCATTAACCTTGTTCATATATGCTTCTGTTGCGGCAACAGCGTCAGCATAATACTTGTTACAAGCTTCTCTGTGCTGGAAGAAAATATCTGAATTTTCTGCCGAGCCACGAAGAACAGGGTGCTCAGGATTTAATGCTCTTGCTCTGAAATCAGCAACATCCTGCGGGTCAAGCATATCTCTGAGGTCTTCATAATCCCAAGTTTCAATCTTCTGAACTTCGTGAGAGGTACGGAAACCGTCAAAGAAATGAAGATAAGGAACACGGCTCTTGAGAGTTGCAAGGTGAGCAACCGCACCAAGGTCCATAACCTCTTGAACATTTGCTGAACAAAGCATAGCATAACCTGTTTGACGGCATGCCATAACGTCTGAATGGTCGCCGAAAATATTGAGTGCGTGAGTTGATACACAACGAGCAGAAACGTGAATTACGCTTGGAATAAGCTCGCCGGCAATCTTGTACATATTTGGGATCATCAAAAGAAGACCCTGTGATGCTGTGTATGTAGTGGTCAATGCACCTGCTGAAAGTGAGCCGTGAACAGCACCTGCCGCACCTGCTTCAGATTCAAGCTCGGCAACCTTTACGGTTTGACCGAATAAGTTTTTTACACCCTTTGCTGCCATAGCATCTGTTTCTTCTGCCATTGGTGAAGAAGGTGTAATAGGATAGATAGCCGCAACTTCAGTAAACGCATAGCTTACATGAGCAGCTGCGCTGTTACCATCCATGGTTTTTTTAGCTCTTGCCATTGGAAATTCCCTCCATATAAAAAATTCAAAATAGCAATTGGGCATAATTTGCCCAAGTTATCAATGTAATTATAGCACTCTGTGTCGTCAAATTCAACATAATAAAATAAAAATTTTATTATGTTGATTATTTTTTTGTAAAAAATCAACAAATGCAAAAAAGTTCTCCAAAAACGGAGAACTTCAATCGATTATTTTAAGCGATTCTTGAATTCGTCATCGATAGCTTTGAGCGTGCGCTTTGTGGTCAGTCCAAGCTCAACAGTCACCACGCTGTCGTCATCAAGAAAAATAATGATGTGCGAATAGCGGTCAACAAAATTCTTTTTTAAGCTTGCCTTGGTATCTCTGGCGGTTTGCACCTTGACAATGTGAGAATATTCAAACACATTGTTTTCGTCAACGCCTGTAAACTCCACCTTGTCGGAGGTGAAGCGCACACCCGTTTTGAGCACTTCTTTAGCCATAAGCACAACGATTACGGCTGCAACGATTTCCACAAGAACATAGACTCCGACTTTCCAATCGAAGCCCTCGGCGACCTTTTCACCGCAAAAATACGCATTGACCGCCACGGCAACAGCCATAGCAAGCGTCACCGCCGCCGTAATCGGCGACAAACACATAACAAATCTGTCTTTCATCAATAAACCCTTTTCCTGAATTTTTCCAAAATCGGACAATCGGACGATTCAAATTCCCTGCCGTTGAGATATTCCAAAATTCCCGAATCGGTAGTGAAATTAAACCTCAACTTATACGAATAAAGTTCCTGCTTAAATCTGCCGTGATGCGAACCGTACTTGCCGTCATTGAGGAGCGGATGGCCGATTGAAGCAAGGTGTGCCCTGATTTGGTGTGTTCTGCCCGTGAGGAGTTCAACCTCAACAAGCGACAAATCATTGTAGCTGTCAAGCACGGTGTATTTCGTTCTGCACAGCTTACTGTCAGGCACTTCTTTCGTTGTGATTTTCACCATATTTTTCTTGATGTCTTTGGTAAGATAGCCAACCAAAACATCGCTTTTTTTATCGAAAACGCCCTCTGTAACAGTCAAATAAAGTTTGTCAATCTCTCTGTCCTTAATCTTTTGATTGAGGATTTTTAGCGATTGATAGTTCTTTGCGCCGATAACAATACCACCCGTGTTTCGGTCAATTCTGTTGGCAAGTGACGGAGTGAAGCTGTTTTCTTCTTCAGGCTTATACTCGCCCTTGTCATACAAATAGCGTTTCATAGACGCAACAAGGGTGTTGACATATTCCTTGCCGTCAGGATGACAAAGCTCGCCTTGTTTTTTATCCATAAGAATGATATTTTCATCCTCATAGATAATCGACAACTCCTTTGGAGCAGAAAGAAAATCATAATGTTTTTTCTTTTCCGCAAGCATATCATCGGGCAGATAAAGGTCAATCACATCACCGTCACACAACACCTGTTCGGGCGTGCAACGCTTACGATTAACCTTGATATTCTTTTTTCTGATTTGCTTAAACATCATAGATTTGGGAAGTGAGGAAAAATGCTTTTGCAAAAACTTGTCCACTCTCTGTCCCGCATCATTTGAATTTATAGTTACACTTTTCATAGGTGTATTATATTCTATTTGCAAACCATAGTCAAATATGAATTTGAGTTTGATTTATGCCAACTCTATTTAAAGTACAAAAAAATTGAATTTTCAGTTTGCAATAACAAATCAGTTTGAATCAAGCATTCATCCTTTGTCATCGTTATCGAACAAAAAAGCCGTGGAACGAACCACGGCTTTATGTTTATGTTTATTATGCCATAATTTTGCGAATAACAGCTTCGCAATCCTTTGCGTCCATAATCTTTGGAACAGGATAAAGCGGGTTACCTTCCTTGAGCGCACGCTTAACGAGAGTAGGCATATCCTCCTCCTTAATCATATCGAACTTTTCAGGGATATTCATAGCAGCATTCATTCTGCGGATTTCAGCAATAAATGCCTTGCCCTTTTCGTCCACCGACATTGACGGAGTTGTGATTCCTATAATATCCGCAAGCTTTGCAAGCTGTGGATATGCGGTTTCTCCATAATAGTCAAGAACATAAGGCAAGATAACAGCGTTTGCCAAACCGTGAGGTGTGCCGTACAAACCGCCGAGGTTATGCGCAATAGCGTGAACATAGCCAACATAAGCGTGAGTGAAAGCACGACCTGCATAATAAGAACCCTTGAGCATATTTCCTCTTGCTTCAAGATCCTTACCGTCATTGTAAGCCTTTTCAAGATTTTCATGAATAAGCTTGGTAGCAATCTCTGCCTCTCTGATAGTGTCCTTTGTGTTGCTGTGGCCGATATATGCCTCAACAGCATGAGTCATTGCATCCATACCTGTTGTCGAAGTGATGTGTGGTGGCAGACCTACGGTAAGTTCCGGGTCAAGCACAGCATACTTTGGACGAATACAAGTATCGTTGATTGCGTTTTTCTCATGAGTTTCGGGATCGGTTACAACAGCAGCAACTGTTGTTTCTGAGCCTGTACCTGCAGTAGTCGGTACTGCAAAAAATGGTGGAAGCTTTTTGTGTACTTTAAGCTGGCCACGCATATCTCTGACCGATTGATTAGGCTTTACAACTCTTGCACCGGCAGCCTTTGCGCAGTCCATAGCAGAACCGCCGCCGAATGCGATGATGCCTTGGCAACCGTTTTGGATATATACATCCTTGCAGTCCTCAATGTTAGGAATTGTCGGGTTTGGCTGAACACCGTCATAAACGGCATACTCAACGCCAACTTCTTCAAGCTTTGCAAAAAGCGGATCAAGAAGATGAAGCCTCATAAGGCCCTTATCGGTAACAACAAGAACCTTGTTGATACCTTTATTCTTGATGAATTCAGGCAATCTGAGAACAGAGCCTGCACCTTCAAGAAGTTCCGGTTCGGACCAATCCATAAAGCACATAGCAACCTTAAATACATTTTGGTAAATTCTGTACCAAATTTTCTTTAAAGTCCAGATCATTTCTTTTCCTCCTTATAAAAATATCAATTATATTCTACAAAAAAACTTTCAAAATTGCAATAGTAAATGTTAATTTTATCCAAATAAATTAATCAATTTCAATACCTCTGCGTTTTCTTTGCTCCGCAAGTTGTTTTTCCATATTTTCACGGTACTCACCTGTGATGTTGTAGAATAACATCGGAATTATGCAAATGAAAAGTGAAACCGCCGGAATGATTGAAATTATGCTGAAAATGCCGTTGCGCACGCCGTGGGTCATTTCAAGCGGATTTGCGGTAATTGATGCCGAAATGCTTGAAACATCAAGGTCCGCAATGATGTACATCAAGATGATGAACGAGGTTGCAATAGCGTTGCCAAACTTTGTAACAAAGCTCTGAATAGCCGAACCCATACCTGTAAGGCGAACGCCTGTTTTAAGTTCCATATAATCGAGGCAGTCGCCAACCATTGCAAAAGCGCAAACATTGATTGTTCCGCAAGGAATTGCACTGATAACAAGAAGCGGAACGCACGCCCAGAAATGCTCATAGCCGATAAACCACATAGCAAGTGACGAAGTTGCACCGAGAAGTGCAGACACAATAACAATTTGCTTGTAGCTGAATTTTTTAATAAGCGGAGTTACGGCAATCATAGCGCCGAACATACCGATTGCGGAAGCGGCAGCCATAACCGTTGACACCTTTGAAATATTAGCCTGAAGCGCACTTTCAAGTTCCGCACCCGAAAGACCCGACAAGTCCTTGCCGATATAGAAAGAATATCTTGCAACATGGACAGCGCCTGCTTGGAACATATATCTTGCAGCAGACAAAACGCCCATAAGTGCCGTGAGCATAAGCGGTTTGCAGGTGAAAATGAGTTTGAGTGCATTAGGCTGATTTTTGTCTTTCTTCTCAGGAACAGGAATATTTACACGCTCTTTTGTTTTAAAGTAAACTCTTACAAACAAAACATTACCGATAATCGAGCAAATAAGAGCCATAACAACATATTTTGTTTTTTCAAGTTCTGTGCCCGAAAGGTTGAACTTTGGCAAAATAAAGCCCAAAATCATAAACAAACCCATTGGCACGGCAGAGCCGACGCCGTTGAAAGTTCTTGCCTTTGAGATAATCGAGCCACGCTCATCGGCATTTGCCGTAAGTGCATTCGGCAAGCTCCAAAACGGAACATCACTGCTTGTGTAAATCATACCCCATGCAACATAAGTTACCGAGGCATAAATCATCTTTTGACTGTCCGCCAAATTCGGCGCATAGAAAAGAAGCATTGTAAGAATCGCAACAGGAATAGGCGTGTACAAAAGATACGGACGCATTTTGCCGTTTTTGAAACTGTGGCGGTCAACGATATATCCCATAATCGGGTCGTTGATGGCATCCCAAATTCTTGCGATAAACATCAAAAGCAACACAAAAATCGGAGTAACTTTCAATACATTAAGGTAAAAGTCAGAGATATACGAGCTCATAATCGCATACACCATACCTTGACCGAGTGCGCCCACGCAGTAGGCAAGCCATTCCTTTTTAGGAACATACATTTTTGCTTCCATAATAATTCCCCTTTTATCCGCAAAAAAATATTAACCCGTCCTGTAAATATAAAATAACATATCGCTATGGCGTAAGTCAAACATTTATGTTATAATTGTTACAATAATTTTTAGTTGGTGAATTTTATGAAAACAAAAATTCTTGTGTCCGCCTGCCTGCTTGGCGAAAATTGCAAATACAGCGGCGGCAACAATAAAAATGACGAAGTAATTGCATTGGCAGACAGTTTTGAGTTGATTCCCGTTTGCCCCGAATGTTTCGGAGGGTTGACAATTCCGAGATTGCCGAGTGAAATCAGAAACGGCAGAGTTTATGCAAAAAACGGCGAAGATGTGACCGATGCCTTTATGTCGGGCGCAGAGCAAACGCTGTACATTGCAAAAGAAACAAACGCTCCGTGTGCCGTGCTGAAAGAGAATTCTCCGTCGTGCGGTTTCGGCAAAATTTATGACGGCACATTTTCCGGCAACAAAATTGACGGAAACGGAATAACCGCACAATTGCTTTTTGACAACGAAATACAGATTTTCGGCGAAAGCCAAATCAAAAAACTGAGGTATCTATATGAATAAGAAAATCAAAAAAGCCGTGGCAATCGTTCTCGGCATTTGCACAATTTGCAGTGCGTTCACATTCACCGCTTGCTCAAAGCAAGACACAACGGAAAAAGAATCTGTTGTTGCAACGGAAAAAGCAAAAATCAAAGACGCAGACGCAATCAACTACATTGAAAGCTATTCAAGCAAGCAGCTCGGATTGACTGATGAGGAGAAAAAAGCCTGCTCATTTATGGTGGCATCCGACGGTGAAGAAATCGACGGAAAGAAATACATCAAAATTATTGCCGCAATAAAGAACGAACAAAAAGGCGACGACGGAAAGACAACCTACACATTTGACACCAAGGGCGAATACTTCATTTCGTTCAACGGTGACGAAGTGCTCAAAAAGAGCGGTGACACATACAGCAAATTGGAACTGATTACAACGACTGAAAAGGAGAACAAAGAATGACCGAAACAGAAAGAATGGACGCAGGATTGATTTATGACTGCACAAAAGATGAAATTATGGGCACTCAAACGCAGTATGTTCATCATATGCAAGAATACAACACGCTCGGTTTGGGTCACGAAAAGCGAATGGAAGAATTGCTAAAGCTTATGTTTGCAGAGGTAGGCGAAGAAACATACATTCAGCCTCCGTTTTATGCAAACTGGGGCGGTCACCATGTTCACCTTGGCAAATGTGTTTATGCAAACTTCGGCACGACCTTTGTTGATGACGGCAACATTTACATTGACGATTATGTTATGATTGCACCGAATGTTACCATTGCAACGGCAGGACACCCGATTTATCCTCCTCTCCGTGAGCAACTTCTCCAATATAATGCTGATGTGCACATCGGCAGAAATGTTTGGATCGGTGCAGGTTCTGTTATCTGCCCGGGAGTTACAATCGGCGAAAACACGGTTATCGGCGCAGGCTCGATTGTTGTAAACGACATTCCGTCAAATGTTGTTGCCGTTGGAAATCCGTGCAGAGTTATGCGAAAAATTGACGAGCGTGACAAGGAAGTTTACTTCAAGGGCAAGAAGATTGACTTTGACCCTAATGCCAAATACAACGAAATCGAAAAATAAAAAACGAAAGGGTTTAACCCTTCCGCCTCATTACATTCGGCACCTCCCCTAACAATTAGGGGAGGCAGACTGTCGATAAAGTTCCTGAAACACGCCTAAATATAATCGACCGAATTACGCCTCCTCTTTTTAAAAGGTGATTCCCCCGTTAATCGGGGGAAATGTCTGCAACGCAGACAAAAGGGGGCGTCTACGCAGTAAAGGTGGCAACA
>CABQCC010000057.1 GCA_902462495.1 uncultured Eubacterium sp.
ATATATCGGCATTTACCAACTTATGAAAAGATAATCAGAAATTTAGTAAGTTTTTGTACAAAAAAGGGACTATTATTATGAACATTCAAAAAAGATTGCTTGAATTAAGTGACGAAAAGAATGCCAATTTTTCGGCAAAACTGACACCCGGTATTGACAGAGAAAAATTTTTAGGCGTACGAATTCCTGCTTCAAGAAAGCTTGCAAAGGAAATCATCAAAGGAAACGAATACAAAGATTTTTTGAACAGTCTGCCACACAAATACTATGACGAGAACATTCTGCATTCAATTTTAATCAGCGAAATAAAAGACTATGACGAGTGCGTAAAATACATTGATGAGTTTTTGCCGTATGTTGACAACTGGGCAGTTTGTGACACAATGTCGCCAAAGATTTTTAAAGGCGAACACAAAAGATTGATGAGTGACATTCTGCGGTGGGTAAACAGCGACCAAACCTATACAATCCGTTTTGGACTGGAAATTCTAATGTCTCATTTTTTGGACAACGATTTCAAAAATGAATATCTCGAAATCCCTGCAAGAATAAAAAGCAACGAATACTATATTAATATGATGATTGCGTGGTTCTTTGCAACAGCACTTGCAAAACAATGGGACAGCACGATTGTGTATATTGAAAACGGTGTGCTTGACAAATGGGTGCACAACAAAACCATTCAAAAAGCACGGGAAAGTTATCGCATAACAGCTGAACAGAAAGAGTATTTGAAATCGCTGAAAAAGTGATGTTGACAACAACCAATTAAAAATATAAAATAAAAATATAAATTATACGGAGGCTGTGCAAAATGGCTGAAAAAGTAAAAGATAAAAAAACACATAAGGGGTTGAAAGTTTTGGGCGTTATTATACTAATCATTGCATTGATAGTCGGCATCGGTTTCGGCGTTATATACTATTTAACAAAACCTGTTGACGACACAAGCGACAAAGCAATTAATGTCGGAGGTATGCTTTTGTCACAAGACATCGACTACAAAGACGATTCATCAGACGGACTTGAAAACGACCTCATTGTAAAGATTATGCAGGTTTCGTGGAAATTCTGTGACAAGTCGGACAAAAAAAGAATGGCAACACAAACACCGCCCGAAAATGTTGTTAAGGTTAAAGACATCCCGTACATAGATGACGGCAACCCATACCACAAATTCGATGTATTCTATCCTGATGGTGAAATTGCCAAAGAGGGTTTGCCTGTTATCATTGACATTCACGGCGGAGGCTGGATGTATGCCACAAAGGACCTCAACGAATACTACTGTATGGAACTTGCAAAAAAGGGCTATTGCGTGTTCAGCATAAGCTACCGTCTTGTGCCTGATGTTACCGTAAACGAGCAAATCAAGGACTGCACAGATGCACTTGCGTTCATCAGAGCGAATATGAAAGACTATCCTGCTAACAAAAAGACCGTTATGCTCACAGGCGACAGCGCAGGCGGACAACTCGCACTCTACAGCACAATCCTCAACAACAATCCTGATGCAAGAGAGATTTTCGGCACAGTCGAAACAAATCTCAACATCAAATGCTTGTTGCTCACCTCACCTGTTACATATGCAAAATCGGGCGGATGGTTCAGCATTTACACAAAAAAGATGTGGGGCAAGGATTACGAAACCAAGAGCACCTACAATTATATGGATTTAAACGAAATTATGGAACTTGCAAACGATATGCCACCAACATATTTCATCACAAGTTCTGGCGACACTCTTGCACACGACCAAACAGTGAACGCATACAACTATTTTGTTGAAAAAGGCTATGAATGTGAAATTGAAGATTTCACCGATTTAAGGGACGGCAAAAAATTGCCACATGTTTTCAGCGTGCTCGACCCGTTTGACGAATACGGTCAAAAAGCAATCAACAACGCCCTCGATTATTATCAAAAATCACTGTTGAAATAAAGAAAAAAAATAAGACTGTTTAACTCAATTTGTTAAGCAGTCTTGTTTTTTATTGCATATTTAAAAATATCTTTTAAATAATCTGTTACACCATTTGCAGATTGAATTGTGGCAATTGCTTTGCAAAGTATCAATACTATATGACATTACATTTTTACTCCCTTTAAAGCCATTGCAAGTTTGATATATTCATCCATAGTAATTTCGTTATTTATTTTTCTGACACAAAGCTCTTTTAAATCATCAGAAACGGTCATTCCCTCCATTTCTAACGAAGCAGTTGCATTTTTTATAGCTGTATCAACAGACATAACATCAACCTCCTATCAGATTAATATTATTATACATTAACACAAAAAAATATTCAAGTCGTATTAATAAAGACTGCTTCGTTTCAAGCAAAGCAGTCTTGTTATTTAATCTCTTGATTCGATTATGAATTTGCGGTCGTCGCCGTCAACCAATTTAATATCGGGTGTGATGCGAACCTTGCCGATATTTTTGTAGAAAACAGACACCTTATCTTTTTCGCAAACCACCGAGAAAACAAGGCGGGTGCAATCGTTCTTTTTGTATTCAAAGCTCTTGCCGTCATCATCAAAGAACGAACTTTGGAAAAAGCCTGTTTCCTGTGGATAAACCGTGAACACGAGTTTTTGTTCGCTTTCAAATCCGTACTTGCCCTCATCGGTTGGGAACACGCAACCGCTACGAACAAAATAAGGCATTTTTGATGTTGACGGAATGTGGAGACTGACATTTTGACCGCCCTTGTAGAGCTTGCTTCCAAGATACCAATCATCACCCTCCGGAAGATAAGCAGAAATATTTTCAATTCCCTCATCAAGAACGCAGGTTGCAAGCACATCTCTGCCGACCAAGAACGATTCGCAATCCTCCTCGATATCCTCGTCATCATAATAAAGAAACAGCGGTGCATTCATAGGCTCATCATACGAAACGCTGTTATATGCCGAGCTGTAAAGATACGGAACAAGTTGCTTGCGCTGTGCAAAAATATCCCTCACCGAGCCGACAACATCCTCATAGTCCCAAGGCATAACTGCCTCCATGTCCTCTGTATCGTGGCAACGAACGGTAAATCTCGGCTCAAAAAGTCCGTGCTGAAGCCAACGGAGGAACAGTTCTTTTGACGGCATATCGCCGACAAATCCGCCCAAATCGTGACCATAAAAATACATACCCGACATTGAAAGAGTGAGCCCGACATAATGGCAATAATACAAATCGTGGAACGAGGTCATATTATCACCCGTCCAAGTTTGAGCCATTCTTCTAACAGCGATATTTCCGCTTCGAGTAGAAACAAACGGACGAAGTTGTGGGTATTTTTTCTTCTGCGCTTCATAAGAAGTCTTGACCATAAGATAAGTTAAATTCGGTCTGACATCTCTTGCTTTGATTTTGCCGAAGCCGAATCCGTTAACGGTAGCTCCCGAATCCTTAATATCAAACTCGTTATTATCATTCCAAGTGGCAACGATACCGTTATCAAGCAACTTTTCGGTCACTTGAGCACACCAAAAATCATTGGCATCTTTATTTGTAAAATCAAGATACGAACCGAGTCCGTCCCAAAGTTGGGTCACAAACGGAGTGCCGTCATCATTCTTGACAAAAAGTCCTCTGTCTGCAATCGAATCATACATAGGATGAGTAATGAGAAACGCAGGCTTGATATTTGGAATAAAGTGAATATCTTTTTCCTCAAGGCTGTTAACAAACTTTGCAGGGTCGGGAAATTTTTCCGTATTCCAATTGAACACGCAACCCTTATCTCCGATTGACGAATACAAACCCGAACACGAAATGTCGTGTTTTTTCAGGCTGTCGACAAAGCCTTGCATTTTTTCATCTGTATTTTCGGCATAGGCATATTCTGTTGCAGATGCACAAAAATCGAAGCTCCATTTTGGTGGAAATGCCTGTTTTCCGCACAATCTTGCAAACGAACGCAAAATCTCTAATTTTGAGCCGAAAATAACATAATAAACTATGCAGTTATCCTCTGTTTTAAAGAACTTATACGGCTGATAATAATTATTGATTTCAACGCCAAAATCCATATAGCAGGCGGCACTTGTGTCGTAAAACACGCCGTAATCGCCAACGCTGTTTTCGCAAATATAAAACGGAATATGTTTGTACAAAGGGTCGGAAGTTTCGGCATCGTATCCCATTGCGTCGGTGGCTTCAATCCTGAAGCTTCTGCCCGACTTATCCATAAATCCGCTTTTATCGCCAAGTCCGAATATTTTTTCATCTTCTTCTCTTGAAATATAATGATAGTATCCCCTGCCGAATTCGTTTTCAAGATTATACGAAAGAGGGCGTCTGTCCTGAAAAAGCACCTCGCCGTCATCAATGAACGAAAGGAGGAAATTGTGAAAATCAACATCAACTTCTATGCCTGAACCCAATGTGATTTTTTCACCGTTAACAGTTTCCTCCACCTCCGGTGTGTCAAAGTGAAAGCCCTCTGTATCAAGTCTGTTTCGTGCAGGAGAATTAGGCTGACCATACGGATTTATGCAAAAAGTAGGCAAAATATCCTCGCCGTGACGGTAAATTGCAACCCTGACAATATTTTCTTCAACAAAGTCAAGTCTTGCATTTACATCATCACAGGCATACAGTCTGTAATTATTTGTGTATTCCACCAAATCAAAATTATGATTAAATTTCATAAAATCTACTCCGTTGTAAATAAATGTTCGTGTTTTGATTATATCATTTTCGGTCAGCGGTCAAAGGCTGTCAACATAGGTGTTTATATCGTAATCCTCAAACTCTGTTGTTTTGCAAAGATAAAGAGGATGATGCGGATGCCCGTTTTTGAGAAGTTTGCCTGCGTGCACCCATTTTGCATTATATTTCTCACCGATTTCAATCATTTCCCTAACGCATGATTTGAGATAGTCTCGTTCATTTACTATACTTCCCCACGCAGCCCAAACAGTTGCATTTTTTGAATGAGAAAGCACATATTCAAACGCTTTCATATTTTCATTATGTAAAAAAGTGTTAACCTCAGCATCCATATCCTTTGGTCTTGTCGCCCTTTGAGCATAAACATTGAACATAATAAAGCTGTCGTAGCCGTTGAAATGTGCCAAACGCTCAACAGATTTCAGGGTATTGTCAAGATTTTCAGGTTCGGCTGTTGACGGATTTATGCCGATACATATAACCGGATTTTCACCTCTTGTTCCGAGCAAATAACGATAATCACGATACTCACCGGGAACATATATCCACTTTTTCGAATCAAAGCCGTCTGCCGTCAGCGACTCCTTGTAGTCCTCATCAAAGGTCTTTATCTCAATAAAATGAGAATCATCGGTTGGAATATGCATTTTTCTCTCTCTTTTCAGGTAAACAGCATAGCGCTTTATTTTTACTTATTATTTTATTATACTATTGTATAAAAGCCAATGTCAACGCAGCAAAATGAACAAATTGTAAAAATATTGTGATTTTTACATTTAAACACAAAATAAGACTGCAAGGATAAGTGCTAACCTTACAGTCTTTTAATATTATTGTTTTCTTTCAACAACCTTGATTTTTACATCTTCGTCAATTCCGTTAAATGCTTTGAATCTATCTTTCCATATATCATCCTGCAAATCACTGCACCATACATAATCGGAATATGGCAATTTTCTAACTTCAATTACAGTTTTTGTTTCTGAATCCGCCTGTGCCTTTTCAACTCTATGAACATTCGACACATAGATTGAAGAATAAACATATAGCAAATACATCAATCCAACAACGGACACAACCAAGGCGGTTTTTGAATAATCAGAAATTCTTGCTTTTACATCTTCGTCAACGTTTGAATAAAGTTCCAGAATAAGAAGTATCATAACCACATAAGCAGCAAAGAAGCATCTGTATCCTATTGGCTTCACAACAAACAACGGTGCAATAAGGCAACCTGTACTAAAGAACAAAAACAATATTTTCATTTTTTTGTTCTTTTCTAAAGATAAAACTAACAAAAAAACAAACATAGCCAAGATGAACACAAGAGTTGCTACACCCTGTAAAAGCTTATATCTTCTGTCAGGTACAAGTCTGCCAACACCATACATCAAAGAAAATCCCGCATACATAAAAATAACAACTAAGCTGATTTTTCCAAGCGTCGCAAGCTTTGAAGAAATTTTATTTTTCATACAGTGCCAAACAACTGCACACACCATTGCCAATATAATATTAAGAGCAAAGTTCTCAAAAAAGCCTTGAAGAGCAATCACATCAAAATATGCATTCAAAGCATTTTTAACGATAGACAGAATTCCACCTTCGCCACCGATGGTTCTATATTCGTCATTACCCTCGACAACGCTATGATAAACCGAATTTGAAAACATCAAAGCAGTTCCGGCAATTGTTCCGACAAAATATGAAACAAATGAAATATGCACCTTCTTGAATTTTATAAACGAATAAATTATAACAAAAATTGCCAACAACACGGAATAAATCGTTACATGCTCGACAATTAAAGCAGATGCAAATCCAAGCAAGGAAATCGGTATTATATGCCAAAACGCATAATGAGGTTTTTCATTTTCAAAAATGCTACGGCTATAATAAATATACACCAATATCAAAAATATAGAGGTAGAATAATTTGAAAATCCGCTTGTCCAAACTATCGATTGCTTAAGTACTCCAACAGGCATAAATGCCAACAGAAGAGTTATAATCCAAACAGCACCCTTCTGCTCTTTTGTAATTTTATTTATTAAAACAATTATACCTGTAATTGTGCCCGACATTACAAAAGTTTTTAAAATATTAGACCTTGTCAAAGCAAGAACTATCAAATTTCCAAAATATCTTCCGCTATAATTGTCAAACCATGTGCTGAGTCTTTCAAGACCTAAAGCACTTCCCCACGCCCAATCATCACCTGTATATGGGAACAGATAACAAAGCACCGACAATGCAATAAAAATCAAAAGATATGCAAACACTAACGGCTTATCTTTCATTCTTTTTATTAAATTATTCATACTGTTTATCCTCACAATTCTCACTGTTTAAGTGCTCTTTTAAAATATAAATAGGTCGATTTTTCACTTGGTCATACACCTTTGACATATACTCGCCAAGAATTCCAAGGCTCATAAGCTGTAAACCGCCAAGGAACAAAACAAGCACAACAATAGACGCATAACCCGGAACATCAACTCCGTAAGCAAGACGCTTGATGATTACCAGAATGAGATAAATCACCGACGCAAAAGCCGAAAAGAATCCGACATACGCCGACAGTTTAAGCGGAAATGACGAGAAAGAAATTATGCCCTCAATAGCATATCTAAACAATTTAAAGAAATTCCACTTTGAAGTGCCGTTTTCTCTCTCCTGCACTTCATAAGGAATATACTTTGTATTGAAACCAACAAAGCCGAATATTCCCTTGGAAAAACGGTGATATTCTCCTATACTGACTACTGCATCAATCATTTTTCTGTTCATCAATCTAAAATCCGAAGCACCGTTTACAAAATCCACCTCAGACATACGATTTATCGCTTTATAAAAAGAAGACTTGAAAGCGGACATCAGTTTGTTTTCCTTACGCTCTGCCTGATAAGCAGTGACGCAATCAACAGTATTGTCCTCTTTGATGACATTCATCATCTCAACGACAACTTCAGGCCTTTGTTGCAAATCGGCATCAATAATGCACGCAAAATCGCCTCTTGCATTTTTCAGACCTGCATAAATGGCAGCCTCTTTGCCAAAGTTTCGGCTGAACGACAAAACCTGAACCCTTTGCCCATCCTTATCAAAAAGGCTGTGCAATCGTTCAAGCGTTTTATCCGAACTTCCGTCATCAACAAAAACGAACTCATATTCATCAATATTATTCTCAAAAGCCATAACAGTTTGAGAATAAAACTTTTCCACATTATCTTCCTCGTTGAAGCAAGGAACAACCAAAGATAACAAAATAACACCACCTTATAATTACTAATTATATTTGCATTGCTGAAAAATGTCAACACAAAAGGGCTGTAAGGTTAAATATACCCCCAGCCCATCGTTATTTAATATAGTCTATTAAATTAAATTTATTCCTGACCGTCCCAACAATATGTGCAGAGTTTTTCTTTATCAATGCCGACAGCAGAAATCATATCGTCAAGTCGATGATAACGAAGTGATGTAAAGTGGAGTTGTTTGCAAATCACATCAATCATATTTTGATACTTTTCGCTGTCAGGGTCAACATATTCCTTGATGAGTTCGTCATCAGGCTCTCTGCCCTCAAGTTCGGTGATGACACGCCTTGTGATAAGGTCCATATCGGAAGTTGAACGAGAGAAGTTGAGATACTTGCATCCATAGAAAAGAGGAGGACACGCAGGTCTGATATGTACTTCCTTTGCACCCGATTCAAAGAGATACTCGGTTGTTTCACGAAGCTGTGTGCCACGAACGATTGAGTCGTCAATAAGAAGCAAGCTCTTATCCTTAATCAAATCAGGAATCGGGATAAGTTTCATCTTTGCGATGAGATTACGCTTTGTTTGGTTTGGCGGCATAAACGAACGAGGCCAAGTCGGTGTGTACTTAATGAACGGACGAGAGTACGGAATGCCTGTTTCGTTTGAATATCCGATTGCGTGAGCAATACCGCTGTCAGGAACACCCGCAACAACATCGGGATGAACATTATCTCTTTTTGCGAGTGCCTTGCCGCATTTGTAACGCATTTCTTCAACGCTTATGCCCTCATACGAAGCTGACGGATAACCGTAGTAAATCCAAAGAAAGGTGCATATACGCATTTTTTTGCCGGGTTGGATAAGAGTTTTGACACCGTTTTCATCCATAAACACAACTTCACCCGGACCGAGTTCCTTATAGTTCTTATATCCCAAATTGAGATAAGCAAAGCTCTCGAAAGATGCACAATAGCCGTCCTCTTTTTCGCCGATTGAAATAGGAGTTCTGCCGAGCATATCTCTTGCGGCATAAATTCCCTTTGGCGTTAGTGCAAGAATAGAAATCGAGCCATCAACGGATTCCTGTGCATATCTGATGCCGTCAATAAAATTCTCTTTTTGGTTAATCAAAGCGGCAACCAATTCGGTTTGGTTGATTTCGCCGTTGTGCATTTCAAAAAAGTGAGTGTTATTTTTGATAATGTCATCAACAAGTCTGTCGATGTTATTAATCTTACCCACGGTAGCAACCGCAAATGTGCCGTGATGTGAACGCACAAGAATAGGCTGTGCCTCAAAATCACTGATACAACCGATACCCATCTGACCGTGCATAGAATTTGATTCTTTTGTAAACTTCGTTCTGAAAGGAGCATTTTCAATATTATGAATTGCCTTGTCGAAGCCTGTTTCTCTGTCATAAACAGCCATACCCGCACGGCGAGTGCCGAGGTGAGAATGATAGTCTACGCCAAAAAAGAGGTCAAACACGCAATCGTCTTTTGAAACTGCACCGAAAAATCCGCCCATAGTTTTACCTTACAGAGTTGTTCTCTGCTTTCCTCTCTAATTTGTCGCAAATATTATAACAAATCACGAGAGCAAAAACAACCGTATAAAGATATTATTTTACAAATTTTTTCAGTCTGTTTGTAAGAACAGCGGCAAGTGCGATTTTTACAGCATCGGGAATTAGGAAAGGAATAACGCACCAGCCGAGAATTGTTGCAAGCGAAGCAGGCTCATTTGTCTTTGCGTAAACAACGGCAAACCACGCTGTGCCAAAAGCATAGCAAACAAGAATACCCACAACCATTGACAAAATAAGTGCCCACAATTTGTTTGTTTTGTC
>CABQCC010000058.1 GCA_902462495.1 uncultured Eubacterium sp.
ATCTATTAAACATTCAAAACACCTCTCTAAAACACAAAATTAAACAAACGATGTTTTGGTTTAATTCGGTGTGTACAGGTTTGCGTACGGTCTTGAAGTTGCAGGCACAAGCTTTTTGAAAGGCTTTGCCATAATTTCCTCAAAATCGGCGTCAAAGTATTTGCAGTATTTTTTTACATAAGACTTTAGCTCTTTTTCGTCCTCGGCATCGAGTTTTTCAACCTTGATGTTGTAGCTCAAATTCTCCTTTGGAAATGTGCCACGGACAAAGATTTTGCCTCCGTGCATACCGCTTGCACAATGAGTTCCGAACAGTTTTTCGCCGTGCTTTATGTCAAGACCGAGGAGCACAATCGTTCCGCCCGCCATATATTCGCCGAGGAATGAGCCTGCGTTTTGACCGATGACGAGAACAGGGCGCATTTCCCTAAATTCTTTCATATGAATACCGCCACGGCACGCAACATTATCTCTGATGTAAATCTGACCGTCACGCATACCGTAGCCCATAGCGTCACCGCTGTGACCGTGAACAACAATTTCTCCGCCGTTCATTGTGTTGCCGACAGCGTCCTGACAGTTGCCGTACACAACGATTTTGCCACCGTTGAGATAGCACGCCATATCGTTGCCCGGCGTTCCGTATATTTCAATGGTTTTTCCCTCATCAAGAGCACAGCCAATGTATCGCTGTCCGTTAACATCCTTAACGGCGCACTTGTTGTGTTTTGAAAGTACAGCCTTGATTTCGTCATTTATTTCTTCGTATCGTCTGAGTCCTGCTTCAATCATAGTGACACCTCCTATTCGCCTGCGTGCTTGATTCCGAGTATTTCAAGTTCTTTTTCGGTCAGTCCTATGCCACGAAGCATAAGCCTGTTGCCACGGAGCGAGTCAACCGAGTTGATACCCATTCCGCCCATAATTTCCTTGATTTCGTGGTTCCAAGCCGTGATGAGGTTTTCCACTCTTTGATGTGCTTGCTCCGGATTTAATCTTTTTGTGAGTTCAGGTCGTTGGGTTGCAATGCCCCAATTGCACTTGCCTGTGTTGCAAGTTTGGCACATATGACAGCCCATAGCGATAAGCGGAGCAGAGGCAACATAGCAAGCGTCTGCGCCGAGCGCAATAGCTTTGACAATATCGCTTGAACATCTGAACGAACCGCTCGCAACAAGCGAAACGGTTGAACGAATGCCCTCGTCCCTCAATCTTTGGTCTGCCGCAGCAAGCGCCAATTCAATTGGAATACCTACATTGTCACGGATTCGGGTAGGTGCAGCACCTGTACCGCCTCTGAAACCGTCAATAACAATGATGTCCGCACCTGCTCTTGCACAGCCTGATGCAATGGCTGCAACATTGTGCACGGCGGCAATTTTTACCGCAACGGGTTTTTGACCGTCGGTTGCCTGCTTCAAACTCCAAATGAGCTGACGCAAATCTTCGATAGAATAAATGTCGTGGTGAGGTGCAGGGGAAATCGCATCACTGCCCTCCGGTATCATACGAGCGTTCGAAACTTCAACATTTACCTTTTCGCCCGGCAAATGTCCGCCGATACCCGGTTTTGCACCTTGACCGATTTTTATTTCAATAAATTTGCAGTTGTTCAAGTAATCCTTGTGCACGCCGAATCGTCCCGATGCAACCTGAACGACCGCATAATCGCAATATTCTTTTAAGGCAGAATGAAGTCCGCCCTCACCTGTGTTGAACAGCGTTCCGAGATTTTTTGCTGCCATTGCAAGCGATTTTTGAGCGTTGAGCGAAATTGAGCCAAAGCTCATTGCCGAAAACATAATCGGCGTTTCAATCATAACTTGCGGAGGCATTTTTGTGGTTGATTTGCCTTTTTTCTCAACTTCAATCTTGTCGGGCTTGCGACCCAAAATCGTTCTGATTTCCATAGGTTCACGCAACGGGTCAATAGACGGATTGGTTACCTGCGAGGCGTTTAGCAAAATTTTGTCCCAATAAATCGGGTAAGGTTTTGGATTGCCCATGGCAGAAAGCAGGGTTGAGCCTGTGTTTGCCTGTCTGACAATTTCTTGTTGATATTGCGGTGTCCAGTTTGCATTGTCACGGTAGTCGCAAACATATTTTTCAATTCTCAATGCACCGCTCGGGCACATATCAACACAGCGGTGACAAGCAACGCAGTTGTTTGAATTTGACAAAACTGTTTTGCCGTCATCTGCAAAAAAGTGACATTCGTTTATACATTGGGTGACACAGCCACCGCAGTTTGTGCACAGATTTTTGTCACGAATTATATTAAATCTTCTTGGAATGTAGCCTATCATCAGTCGTCAACCTCCTCTTCTTCAATTTCAAGGGGAATGAAAACGGGTTCTGCTCCCGATACTGACCAAACCTTGTCGGGGTCGGGGCAAATAATTCTGATAGCCGATTCTTCACTTGCAAAGTACGCTCTGTCGCCCTTTGTTGCAGCGGTGAGAGAACGGAGTTTCAACCTGTCGTTGATTGCGAGCAAGCCTTTGTTTGAACCGAGGATAACGGAAAACGGACCGTTAACCAACGCTCCGCTGTAAATCGCACGGAGATTGGTGAAGTATTCCTTTTTGTCATCGTCCATTCTGTCAATTTCGTCCCATTCGGGCGCTGTCAAAACATCGGCGGCAACCTCCATAGGCAATTTGTGGTGACGCAGTAAGTGGTCAAATAAATATGTAATAACCTCGGTGTCGGTCTGCATTGTGCAGATGTAGCCGAACTGTTCAATGTATCTTCTGTTGGTGTCGTACGATGAGATTTCACCGTTGTGAACTATTGACCAATCGAGGATATTGAACGGATGTGAGCCACCCCACCAACCCGGTGTGTTTGTAGGAAATCTGCCGTGCGCCGTCCAAAGATAAGCGTCATATTGGTCGAGCATATAGAACTCTCCGACATCTTCGGGATAACCGACGGCTTTAAAACAGCCCATATTCTTGCCGCTTGAAAAGATATATGCGCCGTCGATTGAATTGTTCACATTTGTCACGCACTGAGCAACATATTCAAGCTCGTCAAGACGGGCATTTTTCATTCTTACTCGGTTTGCTCTGCCGAAATAACGCCAAATGTCAGGTCCGTTCTCGATGCTCTGCACCTTGCGAGTAGGTATTCTTTCCGCAACATCAATGTTGAAGTGCTTAAACAAAAAATCCTCGCATTGCTTTTTAGCGTCTGCGTTGTCGTAAAATACATGGATGGCATAATCTTCCTTGTGCTCCGGATAAATTCCGTAGGCAGCAAATCCGCCGCCGAGTCCGTTTGACCTGTCGTGCATAAGTGCAATGGATTTGATGATTTCAGAGCCGTTGATTTTGTTGCCCTTCCTGTCAATAATTGCCGCAATTGCACAACCGCTCGGAATTCTAATCTGTCCTTCCTTTAACATATATAACCTCCTAATATACGCAGCAATTGGGCAAGCTTTCGCTCACCCTTTTGCTGTATATTATTTATTCGTATTGTTCGTTTTATTCGCCTTCAACATCCTGAAGTGCGTCATAACCGTGTTCGCCGGTGCGAACTTTCGTCACATCTTCAACATCGTAAACAAAGATTTTGCCGTCGCCGATGTTGCCTGTGTAAAGAACTTTTCTCGCTGTTTCAACAACGGTCTTAACAGGAATTGCGGACACAACCATTTCCAGTTTCATCTTTGGAAGCAGGTTCATTTCCTCAATTTCTACACCACGGTATTTTTTGATGTGTCCTTTTTGAACACCGCAACCCATAACATTTGTGGCTGTCATACCTGTAATGCCGATGCCGTTCATCGCTTCTTTCAATTCCTCAAATTTTGAAGGGTTGAAAATCATAACTATCTTTGAAAGCACAGCGTCTGTTTTTGTTGTAAATGTTTCAACAGGAATTGCCTTTTCAACAGATTGTGCAGGCTCAGCGGAATTGATAAGAACGCTTGTCGGCACAAAGTCTGCATATGCAGACGGCAAATTGTGCTCTGTTGAATCAAGACCTTTGATTTCTTCTTCTGCCGTAACACGAAGTCCGTTTGTCTTTTTGATAAGAGTAAATACAATTATCATTGTGATGACTGCCCATGAGGCAACCGCAACAAAGCCGAGCAACTGAATTCCCAATTGTTTGAAACCGCCGCCGTAAAACAAGCCTTTTCCGACTCCGTCATATCCTCTTGAGAAAAGACCGACTGCAATCGTGCCCCAAACACCGTTTGCCAAGTGAACGCCGACAGCGCCGACAGGGTCGTCAATATGGAGCTTCTTGTCGAGTCCTTCCACAACAACTACAACAAGTATACCCGAAACCGCACCGATGATAATTGAGCCAAAGGCGTCAACACAGTCGCACGGAGCCGTGATTGCAACCAAACCTGCAAGCGAAGCGTTGAGCGACATGGAAACATCAGGCTTTCCGTCTTTAATCCAAGTGAAAATCATTGTTACACATGTGGCAGTTGCCGGTGCAAGTGTTGTTGTGAGGAATATTGATGCAAGTGTGTTAACATCCTTTGCGGCAGCGCCGTTGAAGCCGTACCAGCCAAACCAAAGAATGAAAACGCCGAGCGCACCGAGTGTCAATGAATGTCCCGGAATAGCTTTTGCCTTTTTCTTTCCTGTTTTCTTATCAACAACATATTTGCCGATACGAGGGCCGAGGAATATCGCACCGATAAGAGCAGCGATACCGCCAACCATATGAATTGCCGTTGAACCCGCATAATCGTGAAATCCCATTTTTGCAAGCCAACCGTTTGAGTTCCAAATCCAGCCTGCTTCAATCGGATAAACAACTGCCGAGATAACAGCGGAATAAATGCAGTATGAACTGAATTTTGTTCTTTCTGCCATAGAGCCGGAAACAATAGTTGCGGCTGTTGCGCAGAAAACAAGGTTGAATACAAAGTTTGACCAATCTGCACTTGATGAAGTGTAATCTGTTAATAATTTAAGTGTAGGTAAACCAAAGAGTCCGGCTACATAATTTTCGCCAAACATCAAGCCATAGCCGATGAGGATAAACATCAAAGCACCGATGCAAAAATCCATAAGGTTTTTCATTATGATATTTCCGGCGTTCTTTGCTCGTGTAAATCCGCTTTCAACCATGGCAAATCCACATTGCATAAAAAATACAAGTGCGGCGCCAATCAAAAACCAGACTCCAAAAACATTATCTGCAATTGCAGTAAAAATTGAATCATTCATATTTAGTTTCTCCCATAGTTTGTTATAGACATAGAGTGGAATTAATGCAGAGCACGAAAACCGCAATGTGCCGAGCATTAATTAAGTTGAGCATCCTCAAGATGGACTCCCAAGGATGCCGCTTAAAATGAGAACGACTAATTAAAGTCGTAAGAGAGGGTAAATCAATAGTTAATCATATAGTGATTAATCTCCCACTGCGAAACAGAGGTTTTGTAGCTGTCCCATTCAGCCTTTTTGCCTGAAATATAGTTTGAATATACATGATTGCCAAGAGTTTCTTTAACAAATGGATCTGCCTCAGCAGCCGCAATAGCTTCGGCAAGTGAACCCGGCAAGCACTTGATTCCTTTTGCGTGTAATTCCTCATCGGAAAGAGCAAATACATTTTCGTCATATGCAGGAGCAGGCTTCAAGCCCTTCTTGATTCCGTCAAGTCCTGCGGCAAGGCAAAGTGCCATTTCAAGATATGGATTGCAGGTTGGGTCAGGACAACGAAGTTCAACTCTTGTGCCCTTGCCACGAGAAGCAGGAATACGAACAAGGCAGCTTCTGTTTGATGTTGACCATACGAGATATGACGGAGCTTCGTAGCCCGGAACCAATCTCTTGTAGCTGTTTACTGTTGGGTTGCTGACAACTGCAATGCCCTGGATGTGAGCCATAATGCCTGCAATAAAGCTGTAAGCTGTATCTGAAAGACCCAATTCGCCGTTAGGGTCGTCAAAAACATTTTTGCCTGTTTTGAGGTCGTAGAGCGACATATTTGTGTGCATGCCCGAGCCGTTGATGCCCTCGATAGGCTTTGCCATAAATGTTGCGTGCAAACCGTGTTTGGTTGCGTAAGTCTTAACAACATGCTTAAAGGTCATAACTCTGTCTGCCGTTGTCATAACATCGCCGAATTGGAAATCAATCTCGTGCTGACCCTTTGCAACTTCGTGGTGCGAAGCCTCGATGGTGTAACCCATTTCTTCAAGCGCAAGGCAAATATCTCGTCTGCAATTAGAGCCTGTGTCGATAGGGTTGAGGTCAAAATAACCTGCCTTGTCGTTGGTTTCAAGTGTCGGTGTGCCGTCCTCGTCTGTGTTGAAGAGGAAGAATTCGCATTCAGGTCCGACATTAAATCCGTAACCCATTTCGGCAGCTTGGTCAATAACTTTCTGCAACACATTTCTCGGGTCGCCCTCAAAAGGTGTAACATTGTCTGCTTTGTAAACGGAGCAAATCAAACGAGCCGTCTGTGCATTTTGATGCTTGCGCCATGGGAAAATTGCCCAAGTGTCAAAATCAGGATGCAAATACATATCACTTTCATCAATTCGAACAAAGCCGTCAATCGATGAGCCGTCAAACATACAATCGTTGTCAAGCGCTTTTTCAAGCTGTGAAAATGTAATTGCCACATTTTTCATAATGCCAAACAAATCGGTAAACTGTAAGCGAATAAACTCAACATCGTTTTCTTTGGCCTCTTTTAAGATTTGTTCCTTTGTGTACTTACTCATAATACACACCCTCCTATAGTTATATTGTTTTATAGACCGCATAAACCGCAAAGCAGTCTATAAAAAAGCAAAGCGAGGGAATTCCGCCTGTTGGAACTCCCTCGTTCTTTCTATGTTTTCATAATACGCCGATGATTTTTATTTGTCAATAAAAAATTTTATGTTTGTGCAATTTCTATATACAACCCCCTGTTTTCGGGTTTTGTATTCGTGAAAATTATAAAAAGCGTTCTCCAAAAACATTAATGTGTGAAGCAAAAATACTTTTGTTCGTTAAAATTCTTTATCATTATTGATTTGTTTTTTGTTAAACTTACCTGCATTATTCAGCAACTTATATTATCTCAAACCGTTCTGTGTGGCAAGAAAACAATTCATTACGCTGTTTATACTTCTTTGCTTTTCATATATTGTTGTGCTATAGGGGTTTAATATATAAAGTCATTCATATAAGTCATTTATATCTTCGCAATCATTAATTTTATCTAACCAATACATACCAAGCACTCGTGGCCATTTGTTTGTGTTGCAGATAGTTGTTGCGTTTATATTACCCATATGGCAATGAAAGTGTCTAAATTGACCTAAAATTAACGATAATCTGTTATACTCACACCCTTCGGGTTTTTCATATAAATCCTCATCACTTAGCGAATTTAAATATTCCATTATTTTCACTTTGATTGTTTCAAAATAATCAATTAATAATTCTCGTGATAATACCTTTTGATTATCATAATCATCAAGACTATTCAATTTTGGTTCATGAAAATCCGGTTCATTATATATTTCAGGATTAATGTACCATTGATCCAAAGAATGTAAAGTATGGTATACATGTTTCCATATTGGCATATCGCATAAAACAGTATCCATATCACATGTTTTTAATGTAATCGAAAAATTATAAAACATTAAATTTGTATGCTCAATAATAGTATTTATTAAAGTATCGCTCATAAATTATCTCCAATCTTATTAATGTAAATACCGTTGCGACAGTCTTGCTGAATTCACGTGAATTTGATTAATTTTGTATTTTTTTGTTTAGGCCTTTAACTTATGTGTTAATTATATCACAACATAATTATTTTGGCTATAATAAAAAACGCTTGGGAGAGAAATCCCAAGCGTAATTTTAAAGTAATTTTGCCGTTGAGTCAAGACTCCGAAAAGTCCCGAAACCCTTGCTATCACTGCATTTCAGAGTTCTTTGTTTGAATTTTGTATCTTTTTGTGTTTTGCTGTATTCTGCTGTATTTTGGCGAATATTTTTCATTTTGACGAATATTTGACGAATTTGTCACGCCGTTTACCCAAATTGAAATGCTCATATTGTATTCCTTGCAAGGAACAAAAAATAAATAACTTCCAACCTCATATGATGGCAAAATGTTAATTATATTGCTATTAAAGTTAATTTTTGTTATCATAAATATAAAGTAACGAAAGGAGTAAGCTATGGGCAATAATGATTGGTATTCATACACGATTATGCACAAGGACACAGAGGTTGTGACTGTTTACAGTGACGGTGCTTGTGAAATTCATAATCTTGATTTTATGCCATATAATCTTTATTTGATAACCGATAAAGACGACATTAGGTCAAGAATGAATAATCTTGATAATTTCTATCATTGGTGCGCCTCCAGAGTGCTTACTCTTGACAGAAAGTATGCGAAAGAAATTCTCAACAGCATCGGCATGAAACAAGCTGTGTCTGACCGTGACAGAGCAGAAATTGCGATTACTTATCACGGTCTTTCAATGACAGATGTTTTTTGGATAAAAGCTGACGAGGATATTTCTTTTGACGCTATCAATTTGTACGAACACTCACTTCCCAACGCCTTTGTGGATGTTTCTCTTTGTGGCAAGCAGTTGACTGCTGACAACAGCGAATTAATCGGCAAAGAGGATGTTGCAGGCGATATTGGCACAATGGGCGTTGCACCAAAAGCTTGGGTACGAGAGAATGGCAACTTCTATCTGTATAAAGACGGTGACATTCGTGATGTTGATGCCGAGTTGCTCGCAAGCAAAATAATTGATTGTTTTGATGTTGAGCATGTGCAATATTTTGAGGGCGAATACGACAACAACAAAGTCAGCATTTGCAAGATATTCACCTCGTTGAATTATAGCATTGTTCCGATTGAGTATATCGAAATTTATTGTGCCAACAATGATATGACCGTTTTTGATTTAGTAAATCAATGCGACAGTTATTCATATCTTATGATGAATATAGTTGATTATCTTGTTGGAAACACCGATAGGCATTGGGGCAACTGGGGCTTCCTCGTTGACAATTCAAGTAATAAGATTGCAAAGCTGTTTCCGTTGATGGATTTCAACAAGGCTTTCAATTCCTATGACACTCTTGACGGTGTAAAATGCCAAACAACACCAAAAACAATGTCGCAACTTGAGGCTGCGGTCGAAGCTGTTAAAGCAGTCGGGCTTAATCAAATCCACGGGGTTAAAAAGGAATGGTTTGGCTCCGAGGAACAATACAATATGTTCTGCCAACGACTAAATGTTTTAAATCAAAATTTGATATAATTATAGTCCCTATTTACATTTGTGTGTCTGATGTATCAACAGTATAATTATACATTTCACGAATTGCGTAAGCAATTAGAAAATCAAGTAGTCCAAATTCCATAAAATGAAATTTTAGGGCAAATTACAGACATT
>CABQCC010000059.1 GCA_902462495.1 uncultured Eubacterium sp.
GCGGTGATGCAGACGAATATATGCCGTTTGATGTATATAGATACCTCGACTGAGCAAAAAACGAAAAAGAAAAATGCCTTGAAAATCAAGGCATTTTATATTTAGTATTATGAGAAATGTGATGATTTTCGCTTTTCTCGGGAGGAGAGCTGTATGAAGATACTGCCTCCGAGTGAAAAAGTGAAAAGCACCCATTTAGGATTTTATTGCTTTGCACCGTTGATGAACATTTCGCAAGCCTTTACTGTTGCTGCATAGCAGTTAGCAAGACCTTCGGCGTTCATATTGTCGTATGTATCACGACGGGTGTGATAGTAATCTTCAAGATTATGGTTAAGACCTGTGATACCTGCTGCACGGAAACCTGCCTGTGCAAAAGCAGCTGAATCGGTTGCACCGCCGAGTGGTGGAACCCAACCCTTTTTACAAGGAACATTTACTGCCTCGGCAGCTTCCATAAAGAGGTCGGAATAATCCTTATCAGCCTTTACGGTACCGTTAAGGTCACGGTAGTTAACCATCAAATATTTAGGGTCGTGGATTGTATCATAAGAGATAATCATAGTTGGACAATCCTGGAATTCGCCCTTGTGAGCCTCGCACCAAGCCTTTGAACCACGAAGTCCTGCTTCCTCGGAACCTGTGAGAACGCAACCGATTTCTGTATCTTCAAGGTCGATACCCTCGTCCTTGAGTGCTTTCATAACAGCGATACCCATATAGCAACCCGAAAGGTTATCGTTTGCACCGTCAACTACTCTGCGATAGTTAACCATCCAATAAAGACCAACAAGCGGAATGAGGAAAATAAGACCGATAAGGCTTGCCTTAACGATTGGCTCGGATGCAGGAACTGTGCCGAAAACACCGAACTTTACACACTTGATGATTGCGATTACAAGATAATAAAGTGCACCTACACCGCAAAGAATAGCGTGACCCTCAAAACCGACACCGCCGAACTTGTAGTTCATAGGCCATTCCCAAGCTGCGTCAGGGTGACCGTTGAAAAGAATTCTTCTCTTTGGTGTGCCGCTTGCACACTTTTTGATAGCGGTTACATTGTGACCTGTCTTTTCAGGGAAAGCCCAGTCAATGAGTTTGAGATAAAAACCGAACTGTGCAATTACAATTGCAAGACCGACAACGATGAGAATAATGCTCAAAATCGGTGCAAAGAATGAAAGTGCAACACCTGCGATTACGAATGTGATGGTGAAATAAATCCAACCATAGAATGAGCCCGGATTTTCCTTGAACGGCTCAACATCTGCCTGCTCACAGCCACAATCCTTTTGAAGAACCTCTGCCATATATTGGCAAGCCTGACGCTCACCCTTTGAACCGGGATCTCTTTTGTCAAAAGTCTTGATAATATGAGTGATTTCGTCAATCATATATTGAGCGGCTTCGTCTTTTTTGTTAATAATTTTTGTTAAATCCATAACAAGACCTCCAAATGAATACTTCAAGTTAAGTTTATCACATTTACACAAAACTTGCAACCGATACACGGAAAAAATATCAAACTTGTAAAAATAATAAGTAAAGTCATAATATAAACCCCACCGCCTTTTTGCTTCCATAATTTATATTAAGCCTCCTTTCAATTCCTATTGACAAAGTGGGAAATGACTATTATAATAATTTATATTATATACATATAAATATATGTGAGGGACAGGATATGAAAATAAGCGAAATACTCAAAAACAACAGAGTAACCGTGTCGTTTGAAGTATTCCCGCCAAAGCAATGGGACAAGCTTGAAACAACAAAAAATACAGTAAAAGAAATGTGCAAATATTCCCCGTCATTTATGTCGGTGACATACGGTGCGGCAGGCACAACATCGGGATTTACAACAGAAATTGCGAACGAGATAAAGAATTGCGGCGTATCTCCGCTTTCGCACCTCACTTGTTTGACTTCCACAAGGGACAAAATTCACCAAGTGGTCGGCGAGCTTGAGGACAACGGAATAGAGAATATTCTTGCTCTGCGTGGCGACATTCCGCAGGGATTTGAATTTACGGACAAGCAATATTTTACTCACGCATACCAGCTTGTAAACGAAATTAAGGCAATGAATCCAAACCTTTGTGTCGGTGCGGCGTGCTATCCGGAATTACATCCCGAGAGCAAAAACAGAGTTGATGACATTGCACGACTCAAAGAAAAGGTTGACTGTGGCGTTGAATTTTTGACAACACAGATGTTTTTTGACAACGAAAAATTCTTCAATTTCTACGAAATGTGTCAAATCAAGGGCATAAATGTGCCGATTATCGCAGGCATTATGCCGATTACAAACGCAAACCAAATCAAGCGAAGCATTGAGCTTTCAAATTCGAGCGTTCCGCCAAAGTTCTTCAGAATTATGGAGAGATTCGGTGACGACCCTGACAAGATGAAGCAAGCCGGAATTATCTATGCCACCGAGCAAATCATTGACCTTATGGCAAACGGCTTCAACAACATCCACATTTACACAATGAACAAGCCTGATGTTGCGGCGGCAATCATGGGCGGACTTTCGAGCATTATCAATGAATAAGGCAGACATTTTAAGATATATGCGAACCTCGTCAAAAACCAATGACCCACAGATTTTGGCACTTGTTGACAAGGCGATTGACATCATCAATTCAACTGTTACACCAAAAACGCTGTACAGAATTTTTGACTGCAAGGTGACAGACAAATCGCTGATTATCGGCGACACCGAATTTTTCAGCACCCGACTTGCAGAGAACCTAAAGGGCTGTACGAGAGTGGTTGTGTTTGGTGCAACGCTTGGCACGGAATGTGACAGGCAGATAAAAATCGCAACGGCAACGGATGTGGCACTTGCAATGGCATTGCAGGCAACCTCGGCGGACAAAATCGAGGAAGTTTGCGACAATCTTGAGCAAGAAATCATCGCAAAACACGGGGTTTCGCTCCGTCAAAGATACTCACCGGGGTACTTTGACCTTGACATCAGGGAACAAAAAAAATTCTTTTCTCTGCTCGAATTACAAAAACGAATCGGACTGACGCTCACGGACACATACGAAATGTTGCCGACAAAGAGCGTTACGGCATTTATAGGAATTGACGAATTATGATAAAATATTTTGACGGCGGAATGGGAACAATGCTCAACCTCAAAGCAGGTGAGCTTCCCGAACTTTTGAATCTTTCCGACCCGGAGAGAATTTTTGCCATCCACAAGGCATATGCCGAGGCAGGCTGTGACATTATTTCAGCCAACACATTCGGCGCAAACAAATTGAAATACGACAACGCAGACGAACTCGTCAGGGCGGCTGTGCAAAATGCACGCAGAACAGGCAAAAAAGTTGCGCTCGACATAGGACCGACAGGCAAGCTCCTAAAACCTATGGGCGACCTTGATTTTGAGGAATGCGTGGATGTTTTTGCCGATATGGTAAAGGCGGGCAAAGACGGTGCAGACCTTGTTCTTTGCGAAACTTTCGGCGATGTTTACGAACTGAAAGCCGCTATGCTTGCGGTCAAAGAAAACTGCGATTTGCCACTTGTTGTGTCGATGATTTTTGACGACAAGGGCAGATTGCTGACGGGTGCAGATGTAAAAACCGCCTGTGCGGTTGCCGAGGGACTTGGCGCAGACGCAATCGGATTCAACTGCGGATTAGGTCCAAAGCAGATGATTCCGCTTGTTGAAGAGCTTGAAAAATGCTGTTCAACCCCTATCATCGTTATGCCAAACGCAGGCTTGCCTGAAAGCGTTGACGGCAAAACAATATACAATGTTGACCCAACGGAATTTGCCGACTATATGAAGCAAATTGCCGAAATGGGCGTTTCTTTACTCGGCGGTTGCTGCGGCACAACGCCCGAACACATCAGAGCTATGATTGAGGCAACAAAGAACATTTCCGACAGAGTGCCGAATTTCAAGACCGACACGCTTGTTACCTCTTATTCTCAATGCGTTGACATTTCCGACGGTGTGGTTATCGGCGAGCGAATCAACCCGACAGGCAAAAAACTGCTCAAAGAGGCACTCCGCAACAAGGATATGGACTACATTTTGCGTGAGGGAATCACCCAAAAAGACGCAGGTGCGCACATTCTTGATGTGAATATGGGACTGCCTGAAATTGACGAAGAAGAAATGCTGTGCAAATCGGTGTTTGAACTTCAATCCGTACTTCCGACACCGCTTCAGCTTGATTCATCTGATGCAAAAGCTATGGAGTCGGCGCTCCGCATATACAACGGCAAAGCAATGATTAACTCCGTAAACGGCAAGGAAAAATGTATGAAAGAGATTTTTCCGCTTGCCAAAAAATACGGCGGTGTGGTTGTGTGCCTTTGTCTTGACGAGGACGGTATTCCGTCAACCGCACAGGGCAGAATTGCCATTGCAGAGAAGATTATCAACACCGCAAAGGAATACGGAATTGACAAGAAAAACCTCGTTGTTGACGCTTTGACTATGACGATTTCCACCGATAAAAACAACGCTGTGGAAACATTAAAGGCCGTTGATTACATCCGCAACACGCTCGGCGTGAACACGGTTTTGGGCGTGTCGAACATCAGTTTCGGCTTGCCGAACAGAGAGGCAATCAACACGGCGTTTTACACCTTGGCAATGAACGCAGGTTTATCGGCAGGCATCATCAATCCAAAATCAAAATCGATGATGAACGCATTTTACAGCTACAAGGCACTTGCAGGGCTTGACGACAACTGCGAGGAATACATCAAATCGGCTACCCCGATTGAGGTTGTTGCAGAGGGCACAAAAATCGATTTGAAGCAGGCTATCATCAAGGGTATGAAAGAGGAAAGTGCAAAGTGTGCAAAAGAGCTTCTTCAAACCACGGACAGCCTTGAAATAATCAACAACTACATTATCCCGGCACTTGACTTTGTGGGTGACGGATTTGAAAAAAACACGCTGTTTTTGCCTCAACTTTTGATGAGTGCGGACAGCGCAAAATCGGCATTTGACGAGATAAAAGCCCACATTGTTATGAGCGGAACTCCGCAGGTCAAGGGCGACAAAATCATCATTGCCACCGTTGAGGGCGACATCCACGACATCGGCAAAAACATTGTTAAGGTGCTTTTGCAAAACTACGGATTTGATGTTATCGACCTCGGCAAAGATGTCAAATGCGAACTTGTGCTTGAGGAAGCAATCAAGCAGAATGTCAAACTTGTCGGCTTATCGGCACTTATGACAACAACCGTTCCGAATATGGAAAAGACGATTAAACTCCTGCACGACAACACGGACGCAAAGGTATTTGTAGGCGGTGCGGTGCTCACAAGAGATTACGCAAAGATGATAAACGCCGATTGGTACGCAAAGGACGCAATGGAAAGCGTCAGAATTGCACAGGAATTTTTTGAATAATAATCACCGTTAATCGCAGAGATTGACGAATATTTTAAGGAAGCAAAACATTATGATGATTTCAACAAAGGGCAGATATGCCTTAAGCATTATGCTCGACCTTGCCGCACACGATGACGGCAACTACATTTCACTCAAGGATATTTCCGAAAGACTCGAAATTTCTATGAAATACCTCGAAGCGATTATCTCAAAGCTCTCAAAGGGCGGACTTGTTGACAGCGCACGAGGGAAAAGCGGCGGCTACAAACTCAACCGCAAAGTGGAGGAATATTCCGTTGGCGAAATTTTGGTTTTGACCGAAAAAACGCTTGCACCCGTTGCGTGCGTGGATTGTGACGCCTGCAAAAGAGAAGAATCCTGCCTCACAAGGCCTATGTGGAACGAGCTGAACGAAATCATTATGAATTTCCTCAATTCCAAAACCTTGGCGGATTTGTTGTAAAACATCAATCGCAAACAATATTTTCCGCAGGCGAACACAGTTCGCCCCTACGGCGGTTAACCCGGCAATACGCAAAATAAAAAAGCAGTTCGCAATGAACTGCTTTCTTTTATTTGCTTAATCAGTCTGATGTGTAAGGCAAAAGAGCGAGATGTCTTGCTCTCTTGATAGCTGTTGTAAGCATTCTCTGGTGCTTTGCACAAGTGCCTGTTACACGGCGAGGAAGGATCTTTGAACGCTCAGAAATGAACTTCTTGAGCTTTGTTGTGTCCTTGTAATCAATGCTTTCAGCCTTATCTACACAAAATTGACAAACTTTTCTACGGCTCTTTCTTGGGCCCTTAGCGTTATATGCCATTTTGGTTTCCTCCTTAATTAAAATAAGATGTTAGAACGGAAGGTCGTCATCATCGTCAACGATTTCTTCAAAATCGCTGTTGTCTGCGCTTGCATAAGACGGTGCAGGCTCGTTGAAACCACCGCTTACAGCAGAAGCTCCTGTGCCTGAATCATTCTTTGAACCGCAGAATGATACGTTGTTTGCAACAACCTCGACCTGTTTTCTTTGGTTACCGTTTTTGTCTGTATAGCTGCTGGTCTGGATTGAACCTTCAACAGCTATCATTGAGCCTTTGTGGAAATATCTGCTGATAAATTCCGCAGTTTGACGCCATGCAACACAGTCGATAAAATCTGCCTGTCTGTCTTGACCCGAACGCTGATAATTTCTATCGCACGCTACCTGAAAACGAAGAACAGATACACCGCTTGGAGTTGTACGGAGTTCCGGCTCAAAGGTAAGTCTACCCATAAGGGCTACCATATTAATCATAGTATGCCTCCTAATTATTCGCCTTTAGCGACGATAAGTGAGCGAAGTACACCGTCAGTAATGTTGATTACACGGTCAAGCTCAGCAGGGAAAGACTCATCTGATGAGAAGTTGATAAGAACATAGTAACCGTCGGTTTCGTAGTTGATTGCGTAAGCAAGCTTCTTCTTGCCCCACTCCTCTACTTCGCCGAGAGTGCCATTCTTTGAGATGAGGTCAGTGAACTTTGTCTTGAGAGCGTTTACTGCCTCTTCTCCCTTTGAAAGAGAGAAAACCATTACGATTTCATAGTCTTTTAATGCCATTCTTCAGCACCTCCTTTTGGACTTTGGCGTATTATCCATACGCAAGGAAAATTTACTTGCATTAAGACATACTGCAAGTGTTAGTATTATAGCAGTTGACAAGCAAGATGTCAAGGATTTTTTTTGCTCATTATTTGAATGAATTTGTGGCTTCGTCATATTCAAAGCCGACTGCCGACAAAGTTGTCAATATCTCGTCCTTATTTTCGTGCATATCATCGCAGAGTGCATCGAGTGACGAATAGCTGTCACGCAATTTCATATTTATCATACTGAAAAGAATAAACGGGTCTTTTGGCAAAGGCATAATGCGCACCTCCTTATTAACCTATTAATGTGCAACGCCTCCCCTTAAAAAGAGGAGGCTGATGAGTTTGCTGTTAATTTTCTGCTTCGGAAAGGAGGATTTTGTCGTCCTCTAATTCCTCGCCCGATGTGAGTTTGAACTTTGCAAGAAGGTCCGCTGTGGTGAGCTTCTTCTTTTCTTCGCCCTGAACATCATAAATAATCTTGCCGTCATTCATCATAATGAGACGGTTACCGATATTGATTGCGTCTTTCATATTATGAGTAATCATAATAGTTGTAAGGTGGTTTTCTTCAACGATTTTCTCTGTCAAATCAAGCACCTTTTTTGCAGTTTTCGGGTCAAGTGCCGCTGTGTGCTCGTCAAGAAGCAAAAGCTTTGGCTTGCGGAGAGTTGCCATAAGAAGTGTGATAGCCTGACGCTGACCGCCCGAAAGCAGACCAACCTTTGAAGTGAGTCTGTCCTCAAGACCGAGGTCGAGATGCTTGAGCACCTCTTTGTATTCTTCCTTTTCCTTACGCTTTACACCTGCGCCGAGACCTCTGTGACTGCCTCTTCTTGAAGCGAGTGCAAGGTTTTCGAGGATTTGCATATTGGCAGCAGTACCTGTCATTGGGTCTTGGAAAACTCTGCCGATATATTTTGCTCTTTTGTGCTCAGGAAGTTTTGTGACATCCACACTGTCAATAACGATTGAGCCACAGTCAACAGGATAAACGCCTGCAACCATATTGAGCATTGTTGATTTACCTGCGCCGTTGCCACCGATTACGGTAACAAAATCGCCCTCGTTGAGAGTCAAATCAATGCCGTTGAGCGCCTTTTTTTCATTAATAGTTCCCGGATTGAAGGTTTTATGTACATTCTTGATTTCTAACATATCACTTAACCTCCTTTTTTGCAGTCTTAATATGAGTTTCCTGATATCTGCCCTTGATGTATGGAATACCCAGGAATACAGCAACTACTGCCGCTGTGAGAAGCTTGAGGTCGTCGGTGTTAAGACCGAGGCTGATAACGAACTGCATAACGATATAGTAGATGATACCGCCGATTGCAACAGCCAAAAGCTTGAGCGCAAAGTTCTTGAAAATCTTGCCGAAAAGCACTTCGCCGATGATTACAGCGGCAAGACCGATAACGATTGCGCCTCTGCCCATATTGATGTCGGCATAGCCTTGATACTGTGCAAGAAGTCCGCCTGCAAGTGCTACCAATCCGTTTGAAAGCACAAGTGCGATGATTTTTGTTGAATTGATGTTGATGCCGTTTGCACGAGCCATATTTTGGTTTGTGCCTGTTGCACGGATTGCGTGGCCGATTTCTGTGCCGAAGAACCAATAGAGCAACGCAATGATGACCAACACAAAGATTGTTGCAACAATGAGTGCTTGATTGAGCTTTGTCATTGAGCAAATAAGATTGTACTTATATCCCGAAACAGGCTGATTTGCCTTGCCCAAGATACGCAAGTTGATTGAATAAAGTGCAAGCTGTGTCAAAATACCTGCCAAAATCGGCGGAATACCGAACGCCGTGTTGAGTATACCCGTCACAAGTCCTGCCAAGCATCCCGCAACAAATGCGATGAGAAGCGCAAGATAAACATTGCAACCTGCCATAAGTGACATAACCATAGCAGCACCGCCTGTTGCCAAAGTTCCGTCAACTGTAAGGTCGGCGAAATCGAGCACTCTGAATGTGATGTACACACCGATTGCCATAATGCCCCATATAAGTCCCTGACCGACAGCACCCGGCAGAGCATTTAAGAATCCCATAAATTCTACCTCATTTCTCGGACTTCTAATCAAAAGCCCAAAATTTTCAATTATACTTCATCATTATACTTTAAAGCGTTGAATTAGTCAACTGTTAATTTGCACATAAAATATTGTATTTGTATTATTTATGTTTCAAAAAACCGTAGGGGCGAACTGCGTTCGCCTAAATTCTTGTTAACCCCTCAGTCGTGCATAAAGCACGACAGCTCCCCTTGCAACAAGGGGAGCCTTAATTGGATTTA
>CABQCC010000060.1 GCA_902462495.1 uncultured Eubacterium sp.
GCTGTGGAAAAAGTTTTCAACAAACAGAAATTTTTGAATATTTAAAGCAGTAAATATACAATAATATATACCAATACAAATCAGTTGAAAATGTGATATTTTATATTAGTAACAAAAGGAATGAAAGAATGGATAAATTCAGTTTTTACCTTGTAACCGACACCCACTACTTTGACAACTCATACAAACGAAGCGGTGCGGCATACGAAAGACGAAGCAGAACAGACCAAAAATGCGTTGCCGAAACTCCGGCAATTATAGACGCAGGGTTTACACAACTTGCAAAGGACAAGGAAACCAATGTTATTTTGATACCGGGTGACCTCATATACAGAGGAGAATATCAAAGCCATGTGGGTTTCAGAGAACGACTTTACAGACTGAAAGAACAAGGAAAGCGAATATATTTAATCACTGCAAGGCACGACTATGACAGCGGTGATTCCTTTGAATTTGAGGGCGACAAAATGATACCTGTTAAAGGTATGCCGAGAGAGGAACTGAGAGAATTCTACAAGGATTTCGGTTTTGACGAAGCAATATCCGAACACAAAGAAACCATGTCGTATGTTATTCAGCTTACGGAAGGAATAAGATTGCTTGCACTGAACTGTGACGGAGATTTAAAAGACTTTAAAGGAATATTTGACAACCAGCTTAAATGGGCACTAAATGAAGTTAAAAAGGCCCATGACAGCGGCAACTACATATTTGCAATGACGCACTTCCCTCTTTTGCCGTTTTCGCCGATTATGAATTTAGTCGGTGACGCCCATTTGACAGATTGGGAAAAAATCGCAACGGCACTTGCTGACGCAGGAGTTGACCTGATTTTTACGGGGCATATGCACGCTCAGTCCGTTACGGAATATAAAACCGAAAACGGCAACACAATAACGGATGTGCAAACGGGGTGTTTTGTGGGTTGTCCTTGTGCCTACAGAAAAATTACATTTGAAGATAGAAACACCGTTAACATCAAATCGTACACCATAAACGATTTTGACTATGACAAAGGCGGCAGAACCGCACAGGAATACTTTAAATGGCGATTTGACAGAATGATTGAAGTAAAAATGCACGAAATTTTGCCAAAGCCGGCAATAAAAGCGGTTGACAAATTAACGGTTAAAAAAATCGGCAGATTGCTGTGCTTCAAGCCTGACAAAAGCGTTGAAAACAGGCTTGCAAAAGATGTGGGCATTGAATTGGTACGCAACATATTTATGGGTGACGAGCCGTATACAAAAGGTACGCCTATGTATGAAACAATGAGCAAAATGCTGAAGCGACTTCATCCGATAACACACATCATAGAGAAAAAAGTGAAAAATAAAAATCCGATTTTAGCTGACCTCGACACATTTATTCTTTCTATGATAGGTGACGAAAACCAAAGAGACAACAACGCCGTGCTGAAAATAAGCAAAAATAATTATTAACGATATAATATTATAAAAAGGGTAAATAATTATGTCTGAAGCACAAATCGGTACGATAAATTACAGTACCGACAAAAAGAATGTAAAAGCATCGGAATTTATATGGTATTTGATTGCCGTATGGGAGAAAATATGAAAAAGGTTATTGTAGTTTCAAAAACACATCTTGATTTGGGATTTACCGACTTTGCGGAAAACATACGCAAAAAATATCTTGACGAATTTATACCAAACGCCGTAAAAACAGCCGAAAGTGTAAATACAAAAGACAAAAAATTTGTATGGACAACCGGTTCGTGGTTGCTTTGTGAAGAACTGAAAAACGGCACAAGAGAGAATACGGCGGCACTTACAAAGGCACTAAAAAACGGTGACATTGTTGCACACGCTCTCCCCTTTACTTTGCATACCGAACTGCTCGACAGGGACAGCCTTGAATACGGACTGTCGCTGATTGATACAATAGACAAAATACGAGGCAAGAAAACAATATCGGCAAAAATGACAGATGTACCGGGTCACACAAAAGCACTCATTCCGCTTCTTGCAGAAAAAGGAATAAAACTGCTCCACATCGGAGTTAACGGTGCTTCGGCAATGCCAAAAGTACCTGAATGCTTTTTGTGGAAGCAGGGTAAAAGCGAAATCGTTGTTATTTATTCGGGTGAATACGGCGGAGCTTACAAAAACGAATATGTTGACGACATCTTATATTTTGACCACACACTTGACAATCACGGTTCCGGCGGGAAAGATGCAGTACTTGCAAACATCAAAAAAATACAGATGAAATACCCGGAATACGAAGTTATTGCAGGCTCACTTGATGACTATGCAGAAAAAATATGGAAAGTGCGTGACAAACTGCCTGTTATAACATCGGAAATTGGCGACACTTGGATTCACGGCAGCTCGGCAGACCCGTACAAATCGAGTGCACTCCGCACGCTTATCGGACTAAAGAACAAATGGCTGACTGACGGAAGCCTCAACCGTGACGATGCGGAATACAAAAATCTTGCCGAAAACATCTTATGTCTTGCAGAGCACACCTGCGGCATGGATGTAAAAATTGCACTCGGCGAATACAGTAATTACCTGAAATCCGATTTTGAAAATGCAAGACACGGCGAAAATTACAAAAAAATCGAAAAAAGCTGGGCAGAACAGCGTGAATACATAGCAAAAGCAGTTTCGCTCTTATCGAGCGCTCACAAAAACGAAGCGGAAGACTTGCTGAAAAAATTACACGGTGACGAATTGTTTGCGATGTTTAACGAACCGGGCAATGTAGACGAAGAATACAAGCTGAAAAACAGCTCGGTTGCGATTAATTCCTTTGGCGGAATAAAGCATTTGACCATTAACGGAAAAGAGATAATCCGTGACAATCACGAGCCTTGCGTTACATATAATTCATACGGCAGCAAAGATTATGATTATTGGTTTGAGCATTACAGCAGAAACCTAAAAAAGGTTGCTGATTGGGCAATTCCCGATTTCGGCAAACCGAACATTGACAAAATCAAGAACAAATACAAACAAGGCAGTTTTAATTACACGCTTAACAGACTGTCCATCAACAAATCCGACAATGCAATCATCTTAATATCGGATTTAATAATTGACAAGTACCTTTGCAACGATTTGGGCGCACCCAAAACTTTTAGAATAAAATACACGCTTACCGAAAGCAAAATCAATATTGAAGTTATTTGGCAGGGCAAAAGTGCAAATCGTCTGCCCGAGAGCATTATGCTGCACTTTTATCCTAAAGGAGAAAACATCACATACACAAAAATCGGTGAGCGGATTAATCCGTTTGACATTGTCGAAAACGGAAACCGAAATTTATCGGCAGTTGAAAATGTTGAAATTGACGGTACAAGATTTGCCAACTGCCTCTCCCCTCTTGTTGCTGTGGGAAAGGGCAAGATTTTGCATTTTGACAACAAATACGGCAAACTTTCAGATGGCTTGACATATGTTCTTTATGACAATATTTGGGGGACAAACTTCCCTCTTTGGTACAGCGAAAACGCATATTTTGCATTTACGATATGTTAGGCAAACTTCTTTGTTAAAATTACATTATTCTTATTGACACTAAAGCACAAGGTTACTATAATACAGTTGAAATAATAAGTAACGAAAGAAAGCGATTTTTTGCAGGAAGCAAAGAAAGAAAACAAAATTCATTCATCAAACACCCTCTTGATGACAGAGGGAAACATTTGGAAATTGCTGATAGTATTTTCCATTCCGTTGATACTCGGCAATCTGCTTCAACAAATGTACAACACGGCAGACTCAATTATCGTCGGCAACTTTGTGGGAAGCAACGGACTTGCGGCAGTAGGCTCTGGCACGGCACTCATCAACCTTATTATTGCGTTCAGCCAAGGTGCGGCTGTCGGTGCCGGTGTTATAGTTTCACAAAGCCTCGGTGCAAGAGATAAACAAAAGACAAAGCTTGCAGTACATACAGCGATGTGCATTGCGATTATTCTCGGTATGATTATGTCGGCAATCGGGGTTATATTCAGCCGTGATTTGCTCGTTTGGATGAAAACGCCGTCAGAAGTTCTTGACGATTCTGTGCTTTATCTTCAAATCTACTGCGGCGGACTGATATTTAATATAATATACAATATGGCTACGGGCATACTCAATGCCGCCGGCAACTCAAAGCGACCGCTTATTTATCTTGCAATTGCATCGGTTACAAACATCATACTTGACCTTGTGTTCATAAAAGAACTCAAGTGGGGTGTAAAAGGTGCAGCAATAGCAACCGACATCAGTCAGGCATTATCGTGCGTTCTTGCAGTCGGATATTTATTGCGTGTCAATTCCGATTACAAATTAATCATAAAAGAACTGAAAATCCACGGCAACACAGCAAAACAAATTATAAAAGTCGGACTGCCTACGGCAATACAGAATATGGTTATTTCATTTTCAAATGTATTGGTTCAGTCGAGCGTCAACTCTTACGGTGCAACGGCTATGGCAGGATATGCGGCATATCTCAAAATTGACGGCTTCAACATTTTGCCTGTACTCAGCATCAGCATGGCAGTTACAACATTTACAGGCCAAAATGTAGGTGCAAAAAAACCGGACAGAATAAAAAAAGGTATGTGGAACGCATTGATAATGGGTGTTATTTACACAGTAATTATCGGCGTTGTGCTTTTGCTTACCTCCCATACCGTACTCGGATTGTTCACAAAGGACAATGAGGTAATAACATACGGTCAACTTGCAATGAAATATTTTTGTCCGTTTTACTTTTTGCTCGGCATACTCAACATACTCGCAGGCACGGTCAGAGGTGCAGGCAAAGGCGTTCCGCCGATGCTTATTTTACTTTTCTCAATGTGCATATTCAGAATTTTGTGGATAAAAATTGCTCTGCCGTTCTATTCAACAATTGACGGAGTGTTCATACTTTACCCTATTTCGTGGTTTGTGGGTATGGTATTGATGATTATCTACACCAAGTTCGGCAAGTGGTTGCCAAAGGGGTTAAATAAATCTTGACAAGTGAAGATTTTGTGATATAATATGCTCACGAAAACTATGTAGTGGATTTTTCCTGATGATTTATATCACCTTTTCGCCACACGACTGAAATGTCGTGTGGCTTATTTTATGCCCAAACGAAAGGAGAATATATGAAAAGCGAAACTTTTATGAAAGAGAAAGCGGTTTTTCCGCTGATAATATCAATGTCGTTGCCGATGGTAATTTCAATGTGCGTAAACTCCCTTTACAACATTGTTGACAGCTACTTTGTTGCAAAAATCAGCGAGAATGCAATGACTGCACTATCACTCATCTTCCCTGTTCAAAACTTCATCAACGCTGTAGTTATCGGTTTTGGAGTCGGAATAAACGCACTGATTGCCTTTTACCTCGGTGCAAAGGACATAAAGAATGCAAACGATATAGCGAACCAAGGATTTATACTTTCGCTCCTCCACGGTGTTGTGCTGACAATCGGCGGAATTGCAATTATCCATCCGTTTTTGAAAGCGTTTACATCAAGCGAAAGCATCATAAAATTAGGAATTGAATACTGTCAAATTGTATTTTTGTTCACTATAATAAACAGCCTAAATCTGTACTTTGAAAAGCTGTTTCAATCATTCGGCAATATGAAAATAACAATGATTGGACTCGGAGTCGGATGCGTCACAAATATTTTGCTTGACCCTGTATTTATTTTCGGATTTGGTTTTGTGCCGAAATTCGGTATTAAAGGTGCGGCAATTGCAACGGGAATAGGACAATTCGTCACCTTTTTAATCTACTTAATTTATTATTTAAAGAAGCCGACAAGCGTTAAAATTGACAAATCATACCTCAAACTTACGGCAAAAACAATCAAAGCTCTGTATTCAATAGGTATTCCCGCAATCCTCAACCTTGCGTTGCCGTCACTTTTGATTTCGTCGCTCAATGCAATTCTTGCGGTATTCTCGCAAGTTTATGTACTTGTTCTCGGTGTTTACTACAAACTGCAAACATTTCTTTATTTGACCGCAAACGGCATTGTTCAGGGTATGCGTCCGATTCTCGCATACAACTACGGTGCAAAAGAATACAAGAGGGTTCGCAAGATTTTCAACTATGTTCTCATTATGATTGCTGTTATTATGGCGGTCGGAACCGTGTTGTGTCTTACAATTCCGGGCAACATAATTTCATTGTTCACAAGCAATACAGAAACAGTAAAAGTCGGTGCAACGGCTTTGAGAATCATCAGCGGAGGCTTTATAGTTTCGGCTGTGTCTGTCACCTGTTGCGGTGCACTTGAAGCATTGAACAAAGGTGTACAGTCGCTTGTAATCTCTCTTTGCAGATACCTCATTATCATTGTGCCGTGTGCCTTTTTGCTGAGCAAAGCTGTCGGTGCAGTCGGAGTGTGGAACGCTTTTTGGATAACAGAAGCGCTGACCGCAATAATTTCCATAATTGTATACAAAAAATCCGTAAAATTGAAATAACAAAAAACCTTTCGGGTTGCGAAATCCGAAAGGTTTTGTTTTATCTTTTATTTTAGTCCTTGTCGCAATATGCGCCATCGGGTTTGATGACAATTGCATATTTTCCGAAGCGGTAATATCCCATAAGGTCCGTATAAGTCTTGCGTACATCCGAAACAGTAAAATCGGTTTTGTCAATTTTTCTGACTCTGCGATGGTCACAGCAAACATAAACATAATCATCATCCGACGAAACAAAATGCGGATTTGGAAAAGTGTTTTGTTCTGCTGTTCCGACTCTGATGTCAACCTTGACACCATCGGTGAAATATCGAATTACGCAATTCTCCTTTTGGCAAACCGACCAAAAGCATTCGCCGTCAACGGCAATGCCCGAAACAGGAGAGCCGTTATAATCAAGAACTCCGTCCTTGACAAGTTCACCCTCTGAATCGAAAAGTCCTGTTTCGCCGGTTGGATAAATAACAAGCACCGACCTGTCAGGCATAACAACGGCACTCGGAGTTACAAAATTGCCGAGCTTGTCTGCAATCTGTTTTCTGTTTGTGCCGTACTTTTTGAGAAGATAAGCATCCTTTGTGATTATCTCCTTTTCGCCTGTGGAAAAGTTGAGAATAAAATAATTTACTCCATAGCCAACCGAATTTAGGTTTGGCTTTTTTTCCACCAAAATAACTTTATCCTCAGAAAATTTAAGAACATCAATAATTTCTCTGTTGCTTATTTTAATCAAAATCAGTCAATCCCATCTTTATTATTCGGCAGAAGAAATCTTTTCGAGTTCCTCCTTGCTTGAACTTGTAAGGAAGCTCAAGGTCATAAGACTGTCGGTGAGGTGAACATTCTCAACAAGCACCTCAGGATGTGCCATAGCAATATCAAAGTTTGAGAAATTCCAAAAGCTCTTGATACCGAGTCTGCAAAGCATATCCGTAAGTTCCTTCATATCATTTGACGGAATACAAACAACCGCACAAACAGGCTGATTGTCAATGCAGAAATTCTCCAAATAATTGGTATGACGAACAGGGATTCCCTGAATAATCTTGCCTGAAATAGCCTCATTTTTGTCAAAGATACCAACAAGTTTGAAACCCGACTGTCTGGTAAAAATCTTTGAAGCGACAGCCTTGCCGAGGTTACCTGCACCAATCAAAATTGTTTTTACGCCTGCATCCACACAAAGGATTTTGCCGATTTTTGTATAAAGCTCAGGAACATTGTAGCCATAGCCCTGCTGACCAAAACCGCCAAAGCAGTTAAAATCGTGGCGGATTTGTGACGCAGTAAGTCCCATACGCTCAGCAAGTTCCTTTGAACTGATACGAACGATACCGTTGTCCTTTAAGTTTTCCAAAAATCTATAATAGCGAGGCAATCGCTTAATAACAGAAATTGAAATTTCCTGTGCCATAATATATACCCCCCTTAAAATGCTGAATTATTTTGTCATATTTGTAATGGTTTCCATTACATAATCGCCGAACTCATCGCAAGTACAGCCTGTATCTCTGCCTGTGATTACAAGTTTCTTCTCCTCAAACATACACTTGTCAAGAGCAGCTTCAAGAGCGTCTGCCTGCTTTTGATAACCGATATGAGAAAGAAGCATAACTGTTGCACGAAGCATCGAGCAAGGGTCTGCATACTGTCCTCTGCCCTCTGTAATCATACGAGGTGCAGAACCGTGAATAGCCTCAAACATAGCGTACTTCTTGCCGATATTTGCAGAACCTGCTGTGCCTACACCGCCTTGGAATTCAGCAGCTTCATCGGTGATGATGTCGCCATAAAGGTTTGGAAGAACAAACACCTTAAAGTCTTTTCTTCTCTGCGGGTCAATAAGCTTTGCGGTGGTGATGTCAACATACCAGTCATCGGTTACGATGTCAGGATACTGCTCGCCGATTTTCTTGGCAGTATTGAGAAACTTGCCGTCGGTTGTTTTGATGATATTAGCCTTGGTAATAATTGAAACCTTACCCTTATGGTTACGCTCGGCATAATCATAAGCAAGTTTTGCAATTCTATCGCAACCTTCTTGAGTTGCAACAGTGAAGTCAACTGCCAAATCATCGGTAATATTCACACCGTAAGAGCCGACCGCATAACCGCCCTCTGTGTTTTCTCTGAAGAATGTCCAATCAATTCCCTCCTCAGGAACTTTTACGGGACGCATATTTGCAAAGAGGTCAAGTTCCTTACGCATAGCAACATTGGCGCTCTCAACATTTGGCCACGGGTCGCCCTGACGAGGTGTTGTTGTTGGACCTTTAAGAATAACATGGCATTGCTTAAGCTCTGCCAGAACATCATCGGGAATTGCCTGATTGTGAGCGGCACGATTTTCGATAGTCAAGCCGTCGATTACCTTAAACTCAATCTTACCCTTTTCAACCTCGTCCTTGAGCAAGAATTCAATAACTCTTTGAGATTCCTTTGTGATGATAGGGCCGATACCGTCACCGCCGCAAATACCGATAACGATTTTGTCAAGTGACTGATAGTCGGTGAAGTCCTTATCTTCTTTTATCTTTTTTGCTCTTTCAAGCTGTTTTTCCATAAGTGCTCTGAATTGGTCACAAGCCAAATCAAGAGCCTTTTTTTCTTCTGCTTGCATATATGTAACTCCTTTTTGGGATTATTAATTATTTATTCATTTCACGGGTGTAATCAAGAAGTCCTAAATCGTAAAAATCGAGTAAACCCGACACTCGTCAGTTCTAC
>CABQCC010000061.1 GCA_902462495.1 uncultured Eubacterium sp.
TTTTGCTCAGTCGAGGTACCATCGTACATCTTCCTTCGCAAGAAAACGAAATTCAAAAACTTTCTCAACAGCCTACAGCGTATCAAAAATACTTTTTCGACACGCTAAAGCAGTTCAAACGAACTGCTTTTTGTTTTATTTAGCCTTTGCTTTCGATAAGTTTGCACTTAACATTAAAGGTTTTGATTTGATTATTCTCAATTCTTGCAATTGTGAGGGTGATTGTGTCGCCCGGTGACGACTTGCTGAGTACATTTGTAAGCACATCGGTTGAAGTCATAGTTTTTCCGTTGACCGCAACAATCATATCGTACTGTCTTACATTCTTGTTTGCAAGGTCTGATTCGGAATCGATTTCGCCGATAATCATTGTGCCCTGTGCATCCTTAAATCCCTTTTGTTCCAAAGCGGCAAGAATTGCGCTTGCATTTGAAGCATTTGAAATGCCTGTGTAGCTTATGCCGAGTTTTGCTCTGCCCTCAACATAGCCGTTTTTGATAAGGCTGTTTGCTGTTTTAACCGCTGTATTACTCGGTACGGCAAAGCCCATACCCTCATAATCGGTTGAAGCAATCTTTGATGAGTTAATACCGATAACCTGACCGCTCATATTGAAAAGAGCACCGCCCGAGTTACCCGGATTGATAGCCGCATCGGTTTGGATACATTCGTTATCATAACCGATTGATGAAGAAACAGGACGGTCAAGAGCCGAAACAATACCTGTTGTGACGCTGTTCATAAACTTGCTGCCACCCGGGCAACCGATAACTACTGCCTGCTCGCCGACAACGATATTTGAGCTGTCCGCAAACTCTGCAACCTGAAGTCCGCTTGCCTTGATTGAAAGCACGCCGATATCTGTTTGAGCGTCATATCCGACAAGAGTTGCATCATAGGTTTTGCCGTCATTTGTTGTTACCTTAAATTTTGAGGCATCGGAAATTACATGGGCAGCGGTCATAATATATGTTGTGCCGTTGCTTTCGCTCATAATAACGCCTGAGCCCTCACCCGAAAGAGTCGGGTCGCTTGAATCGCTGCTCTGTCCCGAACCGAAACTGTAAAAATCATAATATGAATTTTGCTCGCTGTACACGGAAATCAAAACGCAGGAATTTATAGTCTTTTTTGCAACGCCGGCAACGGTCAATGTGCCATCGCTGTTTTTGGTTGCAACATCGCCTTTGTTATCGCTGATTGAAGCTCCGCCCTTTGTGCTGTCGGATGATTCGCTTTGAGTTGTGCTTTCTTTAAAATTTTCATATGATTTGTTGCCGACAACAGAAGCGACAATGCCAAAGATTGACACCGCAACAACAACTATTGCAACAATGATGACAACCTTGAGCGATTTATTTTTCGGCTTCTTCGGTGGCTTTGGTGCGTTAGGCTGATTGAACATATTTTGATTGTTCGGATTATAATATGTGCCTGTGTTGGAACGATTGATATTTTGATAATACTGCTGTCCGCCGTTTCTCGGCTGAGCATATCTGTTCTGCTGTGCACCGTGGTTTGCATTGTTTGGATTTTGCGGTTGTTGATTTTGTCTTGGCGGAACAAAATGATATTCACCATTTGGCATTTCGTTGCCGCCGTTTACACCGTTACTTTGATCTTTGTTATATTCGTCCATAACGATTCTCCTTTTATTTTGATTTTGGCAAAGTAAACACAAATTCTGCCTCGGACTTGCTATCCGACCTTGCAAAAATTCTGCCGCCGTGCATCTCTACCATTGTTTTTACTATATAAAGTCCGAGTCCTGCACCTTTTGCATCAAGTGAGCGTGATTTGTCCACCTTATAGAATCTTTCAAACACACGAGAAAGTTCTGAGGCATCAATGCCCTCACCGCTGTTTTTGATGCTTACCTGAACACTATCGCCGACATCGGCAACATTAATCTCAATATATCCGCCGTCATTTGTAAACTTAACGGCGTTGTCAAAGAGATTGTAGATAACCTGATAAATCATATCCGTGTCAGCCGTGATATGATGTGGCTCTAAGTTTTCAAGTCCTCGAATTTCTATATTCTTCTTTTCTATTTTTTGTTCAAATGTCAAAAGAATATGTATGATTTGGTCAGACAAATTATACGGTTTCGGCTTCATTTCAAAGTCGCCCGATTCAATCTTGCTCATATTGAGCATTGCCACAACAAGCCGTGACAATCGTCTTACCTCATCCGAAACTATCTTCAGATAATAATCTTCTTTTTCCTTTGGAATTGTTCCGTCAAGTATTCCGTCGATGAAGCCTGCAATCGAGGTCATCGGGGTTTTCAACTCGTGCGAAACATTTGCAACAAACGACCGCCTTGAACTTTCGAGTTTGTCAAGAGCGTCTGCCATTTCGTTGAAAGCATAGCCCAAATCCGCAAGTTCATCGTTTGTGTTGATGTTAACTCTGTATGAAAAGTCGCCTACCGCAAAACGCTTTGCAGCCGCACTCATTTGCTGAAGCGGAGTGACCATACGCTTTGTGAGTTGCCACAAAACAATGCACGCAAAGCCGAGGCAAACCAAAGCAATAATCAAAAACGATCTAAGTACAAGCGAAACAACGCCCTGTGTGCCTGCCGGAGTGACCGCAAACACCGTGCCGATGATTTGATTGTTGTCGCTCAAATTATTGGCATCAAACGAAGTCTTTATCGCTGTGCCGACAACATAATAAGTTTCGCCGTTGATAATAGCTTTTCCTACCGAAGCACCCTCATACACACGCTGAAGCTGTTTGTCGCCGATTATAAAATTCTTATGATTTTTGCACACCGTTTCGCCCGAAACAAAGCCTTTAAGACCTGTTTGGTCCTTGCACATAATTATGCTTCCGCCTGCATCGCAAACAAAAACATCCGCATCGATACAGCCCGAAACCATTGCAAGATTTTCGCAAACACTCTCTTTATATGCCGAATACTCGCTGTTCATATTATTGACTATCATATTTTGAGAAATAGTGTTCGCAAGTTTTTTTGTGTTTTCATACAAAAGGTCTGTCTTTTGACTAAGGGAATATGCATTAACTATGACTGTGAGCACAGTGCCCATAACCACAAGCATAAACAGAAACACAGAAACGAAAAGCAAAAAGTATTTGGTAAACAGATTTTGTCTTTTACCTTTTCGCAATGCCATAATTCAATTTAGTCCTTTGTTTCAAATTTATATCCAACGCCCCAAACGGTCTTTAAGCACCATTTGTCGGAAACACCCTCAAGCTTTTCACGGAGTCTTTTTACATGCACATCAACCGTACGGGAGTCGCCGTAATAATCAAATCCCCACACTTCGTCAAGAAGTTGGTCACGGGTGTAAACTCTGTTCGGATTTGAAGCAAAGTGATAGATGAGTTCAAGTTCTTTTGGAGGTGTGTCAACCGGCACGCCCTTTACTTTCATCTCATAATTTTGAATATTGATTTCAAGATTGTCATAAATAACAACCTTTTTCTCGCTTTCTGTTGACTCGCTCTCGCCTGTTGTTCTGCGGAGAACAGCCTTAACTCTTGCCATAACCTCTTTTGCATCAAACGGCTTTACAACATAGTCATCCGCACCAAGTTCCAAGCCAAGCACCTTGTCAAATGTTTCACCCTTTGCGGTGAGCATAATAATCGGAGCGGACGAGGTCTTTCTGATTTCACGGCAAACCTGCCAGCCATCCTTTTTAGGAAGCATAATATCAAGAAGTACCAAATCAGGGGTTTTGTTTTGGAACATCTCGACAGCCTCCTGACCGTCATTTGCCGTAAACACAACATATCCGTCATTTTCAAGATAAAGTTTGAGAAGTTCGCAGATGTTTAAATCATCGTCAACTACAAGAATTTTGTTAGCCATAATCGTTTTTCCTTTCTTTCTTCTCTTTGCACACATAATAGCAAATGATTTTGTTCACAATTTGTATTTTGAGTAAACAAAGAGTTAATTTTTTTAACAATTAATTAATTCATATTTATGAAATTTTTACCATTCAATATTTCGCTTTTCGCAGCTTTCAACATAGTCGATAAACTGGCGGGCACATCTCGGAGAGCGACCTCCCCTGCGTCTTGCCCATTGCTCTGCGGTGAAAAGTATCTTTTCCATATCGGAAGTAAGACCTCTGTCGGTTGCAATCTTTTGAACAATATCTTCAAAATCCTTTTTGTCGGGATTGATAAATGTGATTGAAAGACCGAATCTGTCGGAAAGTGAGAGTTCCTCCTGCAAAGTATCTGAACGGTTGACATCATTTTCACGGTCGGAGAAATTCTCCTTGATGAGATGTCGTCTGTTCGATGTCGCATATATCAAGGTATTGTTTTGTCTGCCCGAAAGTGAACCCTCAAGCGCCGCCTTGAGTTCACCGAACGAATCATCGTGATTGTCAAAACTCAAATCGTCAATAAAGATGATGAACTTCATCGGGCTGTCGGAAATCTTTTCTCTAATCATGGTCAAATCGTTGATATCGCCCTTTGAAATCTCAATCATTCGCAAGCCTCTGTCCTTATATTCATTGAGGATTGCGTGAACGGTGGAGCTTTTGCCCGTGCCTCTGTCGCCATAAAGCAAAACATTGTTTGCCGGCAAATCGGAAATGAATGCAACCGTATTGTCAACAACCTTGCCACGCTGAACCTCATAATTTTTGAGGTCGGTCAATCGGATTGAATCAATCGCCGTAATCGGAACAAACTGTTCATTCCTCCAAGTGAACGCAACAAACTTTGCGAACATACCGTAGCCGTTCGTTCTGTGGAACGACTTTAAGTCCTCGATATGCTCTGCCCAATTGTCGGTGAGTGGAAGCATTGCTCTGCCGTTCGGGTTCCACTTTGGCATAGTTTTGAGGACATCCGCAATATCACTGTCCTCCTCTGCCTTGTAAATATCTTCTGCCGAAATTGAAGCGATAACCTCCAGTTTTTCCAAATCAGCTTTTACGCCGTCGAGAATTGACGAATCAAGTTCATCACACAAGCCTCCCGCAGCCGCCTTGGTGAACACATTGTCATCGGTTAAAATCAACTTTGACACATAGTGCCTGAGCGAATGATGTGACGACAACAAATTGAAAAACCTGCTTTGCTTTGTCAAAACGGTTTCGTCCTCAAGAGAATTGAGCAAATCGTACAACGCATTTATAATCTCATCTTGCTTGAAATCATAAATGCAAAGCGATTCGATATAATATCTAACCTTTACCGCTTTATTCATTTTTACACCTTCTAATCTCACATATAGTTTATAATTAATTACATTTTATATCATTTGTTCACAATTTACAATAGCTATTGCAAAAATAATTTAAAAATATGATGTCAGACAACCTGTTGACTTGTCTACTGTTTTGTGGTATTATCATACATAAAGGAGATGATGCTATGTCAAACACAAGCAAACTATCTGATGTTACAGCAAGCAGAATTAAATCTATGATAGAGGACGAGGGGCGTTTTTCAGTCGGCGACAAATTGCCAAATGAAAACGATTTTGCCTCCGAGCTCGGCGTCAGCCGTTCCACCCTGCGTGAAGCTGTCAGAATTTTAACCCTTGGCGGCATACTCGAAATCAAGCGTGGCAAGGGCACATTCGTCACTTCAAACACAACAATTGAAAGCAACGACCTCGGTGAAATCAGCAGCGGACTTGATGATCTGTTTGAAATGAGGCTTATGTTTGAGCCGGATTGCGCTTATTATGCGGCTCAGCGTGCAACAGACGAGGAAATCGCCATTATTTGCAAGTACGGCGAAGCTGTTGAGCAGAAGATAAAATCAGGCGAGGACAGAACCTACGAGGAGCAAAAATTCCACGAAAGCATTGCAAACGCAACGCACAATGCCTTTGTAAAACAGTTTATGCCGATTATCTTCAACGCAATCAAAAACGGCGTAATTGTTATGCAAAAGGATGAGAATGTAAACCGTGACAACCTCAATGACGACAGGCTGATTATGGACTTCCTAAAAGCACGCAACGCAGAGGGTGCAAGGACTGCAATGAGGCTCCACATTTTGCACGCAATAGAAGGTCTTTGAAAAAAATATAAATTTCCTATTGACATAGGACATCATACGATATATAATGTGAATTAAGAAAGAAATCAATCGGTTGTCGAACAACTTGTCCGACCTCAGAACAAATCAAAATAACATTTCTTTGGAGGAAATAAAAATGGCAGAAGCTAGAATGTTTTATGAATCAGATTGTAATTTGAGCGTACTTGACGGCAAGACCGTTGCTATCATCGGCTTTGGTTCACAGGGTCACGCTCACGCACTTAACCTTCACGAAAGCGGCGTAAATGTTATCGTTGGTCTTTACGAAGGTTCAAAGTCATGGAAGCATGTTGAAGACCTTGGTCTTAAAGTTATGACAACAGCAGAGGCAGTAAAGGCTGCTGATGTAATTATGATTCTTACTCCGGACGAGAAGCAAGCAGCAATCTACAAGAACGATATTGCTCCAAACCTCACAGAGGGCAAGGCACTTGCATTTGCACACGGTTTCAACATCCATTTCAAGCAAATCGTTCCACCTGCAAACGTTGATGTATTTATGATTGCTCCTAAGGCTCCCGGTCACACAGTAAGATCAGAATACAAAGAGGGCAAAGGTACTCCTTGCCTCGTAGCAGTATATCAAGACGCATCCGGTCACTGCCTTGACACAGCACTTGCTTACGGTGCAGGCATCGGCGGTGCAAGAGCTGCAATCCTTGAAACAACATTTAAGTGCGAAACAGAAACAGACCTCTTTGGTGAGCAGGCTGTACTTTGCGGTGGTGTTACAGCACTTATGAAAGCAGGCTTTGAAACACTTGTTGAAGCAGGCTACGACCCAAGAAACGCTTACTTTGAGTGCATTCACGAGATGAAGCTCATCGTTGACCTCATCTACTCAGGCGGTTTCTCAAAAATGAGATATTCAATCTCAAACACTGCAGAATTCGGTGATTACGAAACAGGTAAGCGTCTTGTAACAGACGAAACAAAGAAGGAAATGAAGAAAGTTCTTCGTGAAATTCAGGACGGTACATTCGCTTCTAAGTTCATCACAGAGGCTAACAATGGCTGGGCTCACTTCTACGCTACAAGAGAGCTTGAGGCTTCTCATCAACTTGAAGAAGTTGGTAAGGACATCCGTGCTATGTACAGCTGGAACGGCGTTGACAAGTACGCAGAAAAGTAATTCATAATTAAATACAACCCCTTCCCTAAAAACAAAAGTCGGTACTGTTTATTCAGTACCGATTTTTATTTGTCTTGATTTTTAGCAAATTAAAAAGGACTTTCCCGTTTGAAAGTCCTTTTGTATTTATTCTGAACGAAGTGCGTCAATAGGGCTGAGCTGTGCGGCTTTCTTTGCAGGATAAATGCCAAAGAACAAGCCAACACCCGATGAGAACAGAAGCGCCAAGAGAATAAGCCAAATGCTTATCTTCGGCGTTATGTCTATAATCGAGCAGGCGGCAAACGCACCCGCAACGCCCAAGACGACGCCTATAAATCCACCGATAAGACAGAGAATAACCGATTCTGTCAAGAACTGCATCGTAATCACTCGGGTTTTAGCACCAAGCGATTTTCTGATACCGATTTCTCTCGTTCGCTCCGTTACCGACACAAGCATAATGTTCATTACGCCGATACCGCCAACGATAAGAGAAATTGCACCTACACCGGCAATGAAGATTGTGAGGACTTTCATAATGATGTCAACAATCTCAATATATGTTGCCATATTCTGTGCAGTGTACATACCGTTTGAATAATTGCCGTGAACGGCTTTCAAATAGTTTACTGTTGCATTGCCGACAGCATCGTAGTCCTTACCCTCCTCTGCAATTACAAAAACATTGGAGAGGTTGGCGCTTGCACCTGTAATCTGTGTAAGCGTTGTACAAGGCATAAACAATGCAATAATCGGTTTGTCGGAATTGGTCTGGAACATTGAACCGATGCTTGTTCCGCCACCGAGTGAATTAACCATAGAGTCGATATTTGCAACGCCGCAAATCTTGATTTTCATTGATTTACCTGATGAAGAAACGGTCACACTTTGACCTGTTACATCCTCATATCCGAAAGCGGTTTTGGCTGATTCAACACCCATAACGGCAATCGGAGCGTTTGCGGAATATTCTTCATCGGTAAAAAATCGACCATAATCACAAGTGTTCGTCAATGCGAACTGAACATCGCTGTTTACACCAACCATCATAACGGTTGCTTCGGTTGCGGTTGCATCGATAGTTGCATTGCCAAAACCCATAAGCATTGGCGAGCAACGCTCAACGCCCGAAACCTTTGATTTTATATTGTCTACATCGTCAAGTGTAATATAGTCATTATCGGTTGCCTGAGTTGTATCAACCGACACAAGCACAGCATTTGAACCCATATCCTCGATAAGTCCGACGATATAGTCACGCACGCCCGTACCTGCACCGACAATCATAATTACAGAGGTGATACCGATAATAATTCCAAGCATAGTAAGAACGGAACGCATCCAGTTTGCTTTTATACACTTTACAGCGATTTTTAAGCTTTCTGTTATATTCACCTATATTACCTCTTATTTAGTTTTATTGGTTTTAACTTTTACCTTGAATGAATCTTCCTCATAATCTGTTTGAGGAGTGGCAACGATTTGGTCGCCAATTGAGAGTCCTGACTTTATCTCATATGAAGTATCAGAAGTTGCACCTGTTTCAATCTTTGTCTTTGTTACGGTTTCTTCCTCAGGGTCATAAAGATAAACATATGTACCCTCTTTTTCAAGAACAATAGATTCAATCGGAACGCAAGGAACATTTGAATATGTACCTGTTACGATTTCAACATCGGCGTCAAAACCAACAATGATGTTTTCATCCGGATGGTCAACAACAACCTTGCATTCAACACCCGCACCTGAATTTGTAAGTGATGAAAGACCGCTGATGCCTGCCATTGAACCTACGCTGTCAAGCATTGAGCCTTGCGAACCGCCTGTTGCAGTTGGAGCGATTGATGCAACCACACCGTCATACTTGCCGTATGCTGTTTTTACGGTTGCTGTCATTCCCTCTTTAACCGGCACTTCAGGCTATCC
>CABQCC010000062.1 GCA_902462495.1 uncultured Eubacterium sp.
CCTACTGAGCTAATGGATCATATACTGGCTGGGGAGGCGGGATTTGAACCCACGCATGACGGAGTCAAAGTCCGTTGCCTTACCGCTTGGCTACTCCCCATTAATAAAAAATGGGGTGGGATATCAGAGTCGAACTGATGACCTCCAGTGCCACAAACTGGCGCCCTAACCAACTAGGCCAATCCCACCATATCATGTTGTGACAAAAAAGTGGCGCGCTGTGGGGGACTCGAACCTCCGGCCTACTGCTTAGAAGGCAGTTGCTCTATCCAGCTGAGCTAACAGCGCATATGATATGTGGAGCGGGTGATGGGAATCGAACCCACGCGACCAGCTTGGAAGGCTGGGATTCTACCATTGAACTACACCCGCGTGTCACAACGGTCATTATTATATCTAATGACCGTTGAAATGTCAATACTTTTTTAACAAATTTCTTAATTTATTTTTACAGAAATTTCTTCTGCGCCTGTCAAAGTTATCTTTTTAATGTCAATATTGTTGTTGAAAACAATTGCATTTGCAAGTTTTTCCTCAATATCTCGTCTGACAGCATCACGAAGTCCTCTTGCGTTTTTCTTTGAACCGTAAGCCTTTTTTGCAAGATAAACAGGAACACTATCCTCATAAACCAAGTCAATACCCTTGTCTTTTAAACTCGGAACAAGCTCATCAAGCATAATTTTTGCAATCTTTTCGAAATTATCAAAAGTAAGCTTGTTGAAAATCACAATCTCATCAACTCTGCCAAGGAATTCAGGACGTAAAAATCTTTCAAGAGCTTTCATAGTAACTTCACGGTTGATGTCGTCAGCCGATTTTCCGAATCCCATAGTATTTTGGTCGGTTGAACCTGCATTTGAAGTCATAATGATGACAGTATTTTCAAAGTTAACTACCCTGCCCTGTGCGTCAGTAATTCTGCCCTCGTCAAGAATTTGAAGCAAGATATTAAGAACATCCTTATGAGCCTTTTCAATCTCGTCAAAAAGAATAACACTATACGGTTTTCTGCGTACTTTTTCGGTAAGCTGACCTGCGTCATCATATCCGACATATCCCGGAGGTGAACCGATAATTCTTGAAACGCTGAATTTTTCCATAAACTCGCTCATATCAAGGCGAATGAGGTTATCAGGCGAATCAAAAAGAGCATTAGCAAGTTGTTTTACAAGTTCTGTTTTGCCGACACCTGTCGGACCGACAAAAATAAACGATTGCGGTCTTTTTTTAGGACTGATTTGAATTCTGCCTCTGCGAACCGCATTTGCAACTTTTTCAATAGCGTCGTCTTGACCGACAATATGAGCTTTAAGTTCATTATCCAAAGAAGCAAGTTTGTTAATGTCACCCTGTTCAACTTTTGATGCAGGAATACCCGTCCAAAGTGAGATAACCTTTGCCAAATCAGCTTCAAGAACTTGATTGTCCTTTGCTTTTTCTTCAACCTCAGGAATTTCGTTATCAATATTAATAAGTTGAGATTTAAGCTTGGAAATAAGCTCATAGTCAATCTGTTCGCCCTCTTCAGGCTCGGACAACTTATCAATATTATCCATAAGATTATTTTTCTTCTCAATAAGCATTTGATATCTGCTGATAGCAGGATTTCGAAGATTTGCACAGGTGCAAGATTCATCCAAAAGGTCAATCGCCTTATCAGGCAAATAACGGTCGGTTACAAATCTTTCACTCATTGTAACAGCCTTGTATACCAAAGAATCGTTGATTTTTACCTTATGGTAGTCCTCATAATAACTCTTGATACCAAGAAGCATTCTGTAAGCATCGTCAATAGACGGTTCTTCAACCTTGATAGGCTGGAATCTTCTTTCGAGTGCTGCATCTTTTTCAATATATTTTCTATATTCATTAAAGGTTGTTGCACCGATAACTTGAATTTCGCCTCTTGAAAGTGCAGGCTTCAAGATGTTAGCGGCATTCATTGTACCCTCGCTGTCGCCTGTGCCGACAAGATTGTGAACCTCATCGATAAAGAGAATAATGTTTCCCTCGTGTTTAACCTCATCAACAAGTCCTTTAATTCTGCCCTCAAACTGACCTCTGAATTGAGTTCCCGCAACAAGAGCTGTAAGGTCAAGAAGATAAATTTCTTTGTTCATAAGTCTTGCAGGAACTTCACCTTTGGCAATTTTTATTGCAAGACCCTCGGCAATGGCAGTTTTACCAACGCCCGGCTCACCGATAAGACAAGGATTGTTCTTGGTTCTTCTGCAAAGAATTTGAACAGCACGCTCAATCTCACTTTCTCTGCCGATAATGTTATCTATTCCGCCTTTTTTAGCCTTTTCGGTAAGATTGTTGCAGTAGTTATTTAAAAACTTTCTTGATTCGTCCTGTGACCTTTTATGGTTTCTTTTACCTTTTTTCTTTGGCTCTTCGGTTGATGACTCCGAACCGCCCATAATATTACTCATCATTTCTGAAAAAGGCATTGTTTGAGCACCGTCGGCATTTTCGGAATTGAACATTGCTCCGATGTCACCGAAGTCGAAATCGTCCATATTTTCCATAAACATACCCATTTGCTCGCTTGCCTGCTCAAGTTCGTCCTCGCTGATACCCATTTTTTCCATAAGACCCTGAATAGGTCCCATATCGACATTCAGTTCTTTGGCACACTTGTAGCAAAGCCCCTCAGGCTTCATAACGCCGTCTTCCATTTTTTGAATAAACACAATAGCAGGTCTTTCACCGCATCGTGTACACATTGGTTGTTTCATTCGATATATAATCTCCTAAAGTTATTTGTTTGATTTATTCTCCTTGATTTGCTTAATAAAGCCCGGAGCGTAGCCGAACAAAGACACAAATGCAAGAATAACAGATATAATTACCATACCGTAGATGACAGGTGTAGGCAAAGCCTTGAAGAACCAATGACCCACCAAAGCACCGTTTGGACCGACGGCAATAATGGCAATCATAAATACATAGAATACAGTTGTTGCAACCTTGCCCCACATTTCTGCCGCAACAGGACGCAAGCCTTTTGCAAGAAGCAAACCGCCGCCGATAACCATAATAAGTTCTTTAGCGATAAACAAGAACAACAAGTATTTAAGCGGACCGTCAAACGACCAAAACTTAAAAATCAAAATGATAACAATTGCAACCTGTGAGAGCTTGTCGGCAATCGGGTCAAGGATTTTGCCAAGGTTAGAAACCATATTGTACTTTCTTGCGATTTTGCCGTCAATCAAGTCGGTTAAAGCTGCAATAATCATAAGTACAAATGCAGGTATGTATTTTTCTTTTATAAAAAGAATTGAAAAAACAGGAATAAGAGCAATTCTCAAAAAGCTCAACCAGTTTGGAATAGTGTTCCAATTTTCAAATAAATCATTTACATTCTTTTTAAATTTGCTCATATAATTCCCTCCGTAATCACATTAAATGGATTATAGTTGAGTAACAGTTGATAAAGCTGACTGTTGGCAGCAGTTTGTAAAAATTGATTGTCGGCTATATTCGGCACGCCCAAAAGACTTGTAACGGCACTTACAAAAACAAATACAACAAGGGCACCTTTAAGGAGTCCGAACACAAAGCCTATCAGTCTGTCTGTAAAAACAACAAAGCTTTTTTTATTTTTTTCTTTTCTCTTTTGTTTATTCTTCCTTCTTATGTGCCCTATGACAGCACCTGTTATGCCAAAGAACAAAGCAAAGACAACAACAAAAATAATTACTTTCAGAAGTATTATTATAACAGGTTCGAAAACTTCATTTGTTATATTTTGGGAAATATTGTTTGAAGAAAGTTTTAACGAAGTTATATCTATGTTATTTTTAACAATGTTAGGCAGGCTGTTAATAAAGCCGTTAAAATTGTCCATAATCTCATCTATATTGGACGAGGTTACGATTTTTTGGTTAACGGTATCAAGCACCCGTTCTTTCAAATAATTGTCGTAAATCGGCTGTGGCAACCTATCTGCAGAAATTACACAGGCAGAAAAGCCAACCACATATCTTATAAAATTTACAAGAGTAATAAAAATACCCTTATTCAAGCCGACAAATCCAAAGAACAGAAACACACCGACAATAATCAAATCAACATAGTTAACCGTATAATTAAATATCGTCACTTTATTTATCCTTCTTTATTACATCAATACATTGACCATACTGAACATAAACCCTTGATGACAGGGTGTAAGCGCTGTTTACCGAACTGTCACACTTTACGGAATATTTAAGTTCACCGCTTGTCAACGAATAAACAGAAACTTTATTATGAAACAGCACAGTTATTTCGTTTGAACTTGATGTTACGCCTCTTGAAGCGGATTTCAGCGGAATACTTGTTTTTACTTTTCCGGTTGCTTTCACCAAATCGAGCTTAGATTTTGATGAGTTTGAAAAATAGCTGTAATTAATCAAAAGTTCATTTGATGAAGTGTAGCAATAGTTCACGGTGGAAATACTGCCCTGCTTAAATATATATTCAGCATTTTTGCACGATTTCACTAACGACAGAAAATCACTGCCGACAATATACAAATTGTTTGAGTTTGTAAAGTGCAAATCAAGAATATCGGTTTTTTTGAATTCTTTTTCAAAAATCATTTCTTGATTTGAAACATTGAGAATGTGAACCGTTGACGACAAGAATGCGCCTTTTGAATTAACACTTGTAAAAGCAATTTTTGAAGCGTTTGAATTCACCGCAAGAGATGTCACATATCCGTCATTAACTTCATATTCAAGCTTTTTCTGTTCCTTTTTATCAATAACAACAATCTTTGACTTTGCATCATCACAAAAAACAGAATAAACGATTGTTCCGTTTTTTGCAACAACAGCTGTGATAAGATTGCGGTCGAGCGTTTTTTCAAACAAATTTTCATAATTGGTGTCAAGCTTGAATCTTGTGCCGCCACGGTCAAAAAGGCAAGTATAATTGCCGTCTGATTTGAGCACGGGCGATGCATATCCGTGGTCAAATTTGTACCCGGTATTGCCTGATGATGGGTCAATAGACACAACACTTGTATCGGTCAAAGCATACAGTTTTCCGTTTACCAACTGCATATCGGCATCCTTGCGAACCTCAACCGAATACGGATATGTATTATTGTCAACCGAACTTGAAATATTTGAAGAATCGACCTTGTTCTTCATATCCGCAAAATCGATTTCACAAACTTTAAGTGCAATCAAAAGCACAACAAGAACAGCCAAAACAATCCAAATGATTTTTTTGATTTTTTTATCTTTCAGCTTTTTTCTTTCTATTCTCTGATTTTCTCTTTCATTACTTGGCATAATAATTCACCTTATTTAAGTAAAGACCCTGTGGCGGAGCGGTTTTTCCTGCCCTTCGCCTGTCTTTTGAAAGAATTATATCTTTCAGCTCGCCGCTTTTAATTTTTCCCTCGTTAACAAAAAGCAATGTGCCAACCATAATTCTGACCATATTATATAAAAATCCGTTACCGCAAACCTTGAAGAAAACGAAATCATCCTCACGCCAAACTTTGCAAGAATAAATTTCTCTGACAGAATCCTCAACATCGGATTTAATGCTGCAAAAGCCCGAGTAATCATACTTGCCGACAAAAGCCTGAGCCTCTTTATTCAAGTATTCGGCGTCTAAATTCCATCTGTACCACAAAGCATATTTTGCAAAAAACGGATTGCGATATTTTCCGTTATAAATTTTATACACATATTCCTTTGATTCACAGCTGTATCGAGGGTGAAAATCAAGGCTGACTTCCTCACAATCATAAGCTGCAATATCATCGGGTAAATATGTGTTGAGTGCCAAAACAACGCTCTCGTTGGGAATATTCATATCCGTGTCAAACGATATGCAGTACATATTTGCGTGCACTCCGCTGTCTGTACGACTGCAACCCTTGACATCAAGCCTTTGATTAAACACCTTTTCAACAGTGTTTTGAAACACCTCTTGAACCGTCACGGCATTGTTTTGAACCTGATAGCCGTGATAATTCGAGCCGTCATATCTGATTGTTACAAGTAATCTTCTCATATAACTTTACTCATAAAAATTCTTGCAAGAACAATGCCGACAAAATATATGATTGACAAAATAAGCAATACATAGTCCTTTGCAGACATTTTCATAATTTTCATTTTAGTTCTGCCGGCACCGCCACGATAGCATCTGCATTCCATTGCATATTCAAGCTCGTTTGCTCGTCTGAATGATGAAACAAAAAGCGGAATCATAACAGGAACAACAGCCTTTACTCTCTTGAATATTCCACCGCTTTCCATATCTGCGCCCCTGCTTTTTTGTGCAGACATAATCTTGTCCACTTCTTCAACAAGAGTCGGAATAAAACGAAGCGCAATAGTCATAGTCATTGCAATTGAATGAACATCGACTTTAAATAATTTAAGCGGTTTCATAAGCGATTCCATTGCATCAGTCAACGCTGTCGGAGTCGTTGTGTATGTCAAAATCAAGCCGAATATAACAAGGATAATAATCCTAAGTGCCATAAATATTGAATTATTGATTCCTTGAGCGGTGATTTTCAAAAAACCTAATTGTACAAGCGGTTCGCCCGAACCGTAAAAAAGATTAAGAACGGTTGTAAAAACAACAATGACAATAATCGGTTTTAAGCCTTTAAGCATAACTTTCGGTTTAATCTTTGAAATTGTTGTTACGGCAATTGAAAGGAGCAGAGCCAACCCCATTGTGTAATAGTTTCTGCACAAGAATACAGAAATCATAAACAACAGCGCAGTAACTATTTTTACTCTTGCATCTGTTTTGTGTACGACAGAATCACCCGGTAGATACTGCCCGATGGTAACATCAATCATTGCAGTTCCTCCTTTTGGCTTTTAAGTCTTGCAAATTCCTCAATTCCCTGCTCAACGGTATAAATATCAGTTCTGCAATCAATTCCCATATCGTGAAGTTTTATGAAAGCTTCGGTGACTTCAGGAACATTAAGCCCGATTTCTTTAAGTTCCTTACCTCTTGAATAAACCTCGTCAACAGTGCCGAACATAGCAATTTTGCTGTCGTTAAACACCAAAACTCTGTCGGCAATTTTTGCAACATCTTCCATAGAGTGTGAAACAAAAAGCACGGTACTGCCCGACTTGCTTTGATAATCCTTTACAAGGCTTAAAATGACATCTCTGCCCTTTGGGTCAAGTCCTGCACAAGGTTCGTCCAAAATGAGCACATGTGGTTTCATAGCGATTATTGAGGCTATTGCCACTCTACGCTTTTGACCGCCCGATAAATCAAACGGCGATTTGTTTTCCATTGTTTTGTCAAGACCGACATACTCCATACTTTCGTACACACGGCTCTTGATTTCGGCATCGTCAAGACCCATTTGTTCTGGACCGAAAGCAATTTCATTAAAAATAGTTTCTTCAAAAATTTGATGCTCTGGATATTGAAAACAAAGACCGACTGCAAAACGAACCTGACGGATATTGTCTTTGTTCTCTTTTGCCCAAATATCTTTACCGTTTACAATTACTGTACCCTCGGTCGGTTTTAAAAGACCGTTGAGGTGCTGAATAAATGTTGATTTGCCGGAACCTGTATGACCGATTATGCCGATAATCTCGTTTTCCTGAGCGTAAAAATCAACGCCGTCAACAGCACAGAACTCAAAAGGAGTTCCTATGCCGTATATGAATTTTAAATTTTCACACTCTAAAATCGCCATTATTTTTCTCTCTTTAAATATTTATATAGTTCTTTTGCACACTCGTCCGAATTAAGAACGGTTTGCTCTGTGTCTAAACCAAGACAATTGATAAGTTCTGTTGACTGCGGAACTTCAAGTGACAAAGATTTTATTTTATCAACATCCGCAAACACTTCTCTCGGTGTGCCGTCAAGTTTGATAACTCCGTCATCCATAACAACAACTCTGTCAGCCTTTACGGCTTCGTCCATATAGTGAGTAATAAGAACAATGGTTATACCCTCTTGTTTATTAAGTTTCATAACCGTGTCGATAACTTCTTTTCGACCGACAGGGTCAAGCATGGCGGTCGGCTCATCAAGTATAATACATTTCGGTTTCATTGCAATAATTCCGGCAACTGCAACTCGTTGCTTTTGACCGCCCGAAAGCTTTGACGGAGTTTTAAGTCTGTACTCATACATACCGACTGTTTTTAACGCTTCGTCAACTCTTTTTCTGCATTCATCGGACGGAACACCGAGATTTTCAACGCCGAATGCAACATCTTCTTCAACGATAGAAGAAACAATTTGATTGTCGGGATTTTGAAAAACCATACCGGCATCTCGTCTTATATCGTAAATACTATCATCATTTTTTGCGACTTTGCCGTTAACGGTTACAGTTCCCTCATCGGCAAACAAAATACCGTTTGTAAGCTTTGCAACAGTTGACTTACCCGAGCCGTTATGTCCGAGAATAGCAACAAACGAACCCTTCTCAATTGAAAGATTAAAATCTTTAAGCACAGGAATACTTACGGGATTATCGTTTTCATCGGTAGTTTTATAGGAAAACGAAACATTTTCAAATTTAATAAGTTCCATACATCAAGCCTTCCAAATAGCTGTCGTTCCGCACGGAAGAATTCCGCCGTTTGCAGTAACAGGCAAGCCGATTTCATCTGCTTCAACGCTTCCGCCGTGCTTTGATGTTATAACATCATCAAGTATGTACTTCATAACAGAAGCGGAAAGTCCTGCCGAAATCTTTTGAACCTT
>CABQCC010000063.1 GCA_902462495.1 uncultured Eubacterium sp.
ACTTTAAAGGATTTTACTTTTTTGGCTTTTTTTGTATCAATCACATTATGTAGAATTTTACGGAGGTGCAGAATGAATAGATATGCGAAAAAAATTGTTTCTGTTTTGATGAGTGCGTGTTTGATATGCACAAGTGCGGCAATCTGCACACCCGTTGGTGCAAACACAACCCAATCGCAGGAACAACGCAAAGAAGAACTCGAAAAACAGCTTGAAGAAACAAACAAAAAGCTAAAGGAGCTTGGCAAGGAAAAGGATGACGCACAGGAATATCTTGATGTAATCGACACCAAGCTCGACACGCTCAAGGAACAGTATTCAATCACCCTGAGCGAGGTGAACGAAACTGAAAACAGAGTGCACAAAACACAGGAAAACATAAGCACAAACACCCAAACGCTAAAAGAAATTGAAGTGAGCCTAAAGGATATGGAGGCTCAGTCTGCAACCCTTGAAGCGGAATACGATGATGTTTGGCAAAAATACTGCCAGAGAGCCAGAGCGATTTATGTCAGCGGTGAAACCGAAAGTGTACTTACTTTCTTACTCTCTGCCGATGGCATACAAAACTTTTTGACAAGGCTTGAAATGGTGTCTGCCGTTGCAAAAAAAGACAGCAAACTCCTGAAAGAGATGAACACCAAAATTGAGCAAGTTCAGACTTCACGCAAAGCGCTCGGCGAAAAGCGAGAGGAACTGAACAAAACTCAAAAGGTGCTCAAATCCGACACCGAAAGTTTGAAAGTTCAACAGGTTTCGCTCAACGAAAAAGAAGCCGAAATGAAGAAGAAAAAATCGGCGATGGAAAAACAACAGATTGAGGCAAACACAACACTTCAAAAAATTAACGACCAAACAAAGGAATATTCGGAACTTCACGACATAACTCAAGAGGAAATCGACCGAATCGACAACGAAATCCAAGAGGCTATCAAGAAGTACCAGAACAAGCAAACAACGACCAAAAAGAAAAAGAAGCCGACCACAACAAAGCCGACTACGACCAAACCGACAACCACAAAGAAAAACGAAACAACCACAGAGCAAGTGACTGAAACAACGACCGAGGAGGAAACAACCGAAAATGAAAGTTCCTCCGACTTCATCAATATGACCTATCCTTGCCCTGATCACACAAGAATTACCTGCCCGTTCCACGGCTACTCGGGTCACAACGGTTGCGACTTTTCAACAGGCGGAACAACGGGTCACAAAATCGTTGCGGCAGACAGCGGAACGGTCATCATTTCAAAAGACATTTACTGCAACCGTGACACCTGCAAAAAGAGTTACCACGGCAACGGATATTGCAGCTATGGCAGATACATTGTTATTATGCACGACCGACCAAACAAAAACGGACAAACCGTCTACTCACTTTATGCGCACAACAGCGTTCGCACCGTATCGGCGGGTCAGCATGTCAGCAAGGGTCAGCAAATCGCACTCAGCGGTTCAACAGGAAATTCAACAGGACCTCATCTTCACTTTGAGGTCAGAGTCGGCGACGGCTCATACGGCAGCGCCGTAAATCCGGCAATTTATTTACCATAAATCTAAAAGCAATCAAAACAAGGGGTCTTCAATTTGAAACCAATCATCAAAAAATCCGTAGCAATCATACTTTCTTTGACAATGCTGTCAACCGCAAGTGTCAGCGTGTACGCAAACGAAAGCACCACAGCAAGCCAAAATTCAACCGAAAAGCAAACCACCACGGGTGTGGCGGTGACAGACGCAGACGGCAAGGCAGTCACCAACCAAAGCGGTGAAGCTGTTACAATGTCGCCCGAAGAAGCACTCAACCAACAAAAGGTTGACCTTGAAGCAAAGCTGAAAGAAAGCGAAGAAAAACTCGCAAAATATCAAAAAGGTCAAATGGCGACCGAGGAATACATCAATTCGCTTGATGAAAAAATCGGATATATGAACCAAGATTTGAGCGTGCTCGACAGCCAGATTTCCACCGCCCGTGAAAAAATCAGGGGCTTGAAGCAAGAAACAAAGCAGTTGAAAAAAGCAATCAAAGAAGTTCAAAAACAATATGACGCAACTGCCGAGGAAATCGATGCACTCAACAAATCGTTCCAAAAAACCTACGCTGCATACTGCCTGCGAATGAGGGCAATGTACATATCGGGTTCGGACAGCATACTTGTTGCTCTGCTCACAAGCAAGGACATCAGCCAATTTTTGTCACGATACGAAATGATTAAAGCTGTGTCAAAATCAGACGCAAAGCTCCTCAAAGAAGCAAAGAAAAAGACAAAGCAAATCAGCGAAAAAAGCGACAAAATCGCAGAGCAAAAAGCAATGCTTGAAAACAGCAAGGCTGTGCTTGACGAAAAAAGCGCCATCATCGAAAACGAGCGTGACGGAATTGAAAGCAAGCAGTCTGAAATCGCACAAAAGAAAATCATTCTTGCACAGGACAGAGCCGAAAGTGATGCACTCCTTGCGGAATATGCACAAAAAACACAGCTGTATTCCGAATACAAATACGAGGACGAGGAACTTTTGAAGCAAGTTGACGAGGAAATCAACAGCGTTTTGAACGGACTCAAAACTCCCGAAGAAGCAACCACCGCCGTAAAGAACAACAAGAACGACAAAAAGCACAACACCGCAAGCAACAGTAATTCTTCTCCGCTTTACTACAATTCGGCAGGTGTGCTCAACCTGACCTACCCTGCACCGGGACATTATTCCGTTTCCTGTGCATTCGGCAGATACAGTTCAGGCAAGGCGCACACCGGCACAGACTTCCCTTACCCGGTCGGCTCAAAAGTTGTTGCCGCACAAAAAGGTATCGTAATCAAAACAAGAGAACTCAATTATTCATACGGCAAATATGTTATGATTTACCACGGCACGGACAATTTGGGCAGAAAAATCGTAACCCTCTACGCCCACAACTCACAGCTTCTTGTAAGCACGGGTCAAACCGTTAAAAAAGGTCAGCAAATCGCAAAAGGCGGTTCAACAGGCAATTCAACAGGACCTCACTGCCACTTTGAACTCATCATTGACGGAAACAAGGTGAACTCTGCGCCGTATTTGAGCAAATAATAAAATGAACAAAATAAATTATCAAAAAGAATTAGACAAAATCACAGACAGCCTGAACGGAGATGTTCCAAAACTGTTTTTGCACTCCTGCTGTGCTCCGTGTTCAAGCTACACGCTGGAATATTTGAGCAATTATTTTGACATCACGGTGTACTATTTTAACCCGAACATCTCACCGAAGGCGGAGTTTGACAAGAGATATGCAGAGCAAAAGCGATTGATTGAGGCTCTGCCGTCAAAGCACCCAATCAAGTTGGTGCGTGGCGAATATGACTACAACGATTTTTTGGAAATAGCAAAAGGCTACGAGGATGTTCCCGAGGGCGGAGAACGCTGTTTCAGGTGCTACCGTATGCGACTTGAAAGCACAGCGAAGCTCGCAAAGGAACAAGGCTTTGATTATTTCTGCACAACACTCTCAATCAGTCCGCTGAAAAACAGCCAAAAAATCAACGAAATAGGCTGTGAAATTGCAGAAAAATACGGCATAAAATGGTTGCCGTCGGACTTCAAGAAAAAAGAGGGCTACAAGCGTTCTATCGAACTCAGCCGAGAATATCAGCTTTACAGACAAAATTTCTGCGGCTGTGTTTTTTCAAAGGAGAACAAAGATGAATAAACCGTTGGCAGACAGAATAAGACCAACCGAACTCTGCGATGTTGTGGGGCAAAAGCACCTGCTGTCCCCCGACAAAGCACTATACAATATGATTGAAAACGGCGACATACCGAACCTGATATTCTACGGACCGTCGGGTGTCGGCAAAACAACGGTCGCTTCAATCATAGCAAACAAAACAAAGCGTGCGTTGAGAAAGCTCAACGGCACATCCGCATCAACACAAGACATCAAGGACATTGTGGCAGAAATAGGCACTTTTTCCGCTCCGAACGGAATTTTGCTTTATCTTGACGAAATTCAGTATTTCAACAAGCGCCAACAACAATCCCTCCTTGAATACATAGAAAACGGCAAAATCACACTTATTGCCTCCACCACCGAAAACCCATATTTTTATGTGTATTCGGCAATACTTTCTCGTTCAACGGTGTTTGAATTCAAAGCACTTGACTGCAACGATGTTATGCCTGCCGTGGAGCGAGGCTTTAAATTTTTGGAAAAAGAAAACGACATCAAAATCACCTATCCCGATGAGGTGGTAAAAAAGATTGCGCTCGGCTGTGGCGGTGATGTTCGCAAAGCACTCAACAGCGTTGAAAATTGCTACTTTGCCACCCCGACAGTTGACGGCGAAAAATCAATCACCGTTGAAACTGCGGAGGAACTGACGCAAAAATCGGCGATGCGATACGACAAAGACGGCGACGAGCACTACGACATTGTGTCGGCATACCAAAAAAGTATGAGAGGTTCGGACACAAACGCCGCTTTGCACTATCTTGCAAGACTGCTTGAAGCGGGAGATTTGCCGTCGGCTTGCAGGCGACTTATGGTGTGTGCCTGCGAGGATGTCGGGCTTGCGTATCCGCAGATTATTCCGATTGTCAAAGCGGCGGTTGACGCAGCAATGATGGTCGGCTTACCTGAGGCGAGAATTCCGCTTGCGGATGCGGTTGTTCTTGTTGCCGAGTCGCCAAAATCAAACAGCGCCTACGAAGCGATAAACTCGGCAATGGCGGATGTGAAAAAGGGCAACTTCGGTCCTGTTCCACGACAGCTTCAAAACAAGCATTTTGACGGCGAGGACGCAGAAATCAAAGGACAGCACTATGTCTATCCTCACGATTGCCCAAATCATTGGACTGAACAACAATATCTGCCCGACAAGCTGAAAAATGCAAAATATTACGAATACGGAAAAAACAAAAACGAACAGGCTCACAAGGATTATTGGAGCAAAATAAAAGGCGAAAAATGACGAAAAAGGAAAGAGCGTTAAACGCAATTGAAGTTCTCAAAAAAGAATATCCCGAAGCGATTTGCTCGCTCAATTCATCAAACCCGTTTGAGCTTTTGGTGGCGGTCAGGTTGTCGGCGCAATGCACAGACGCAAGAGTAAATCTCGTCACCCCTGCATTGTTTGAAAAATACAAAACGCTTGACGACTACTGCAATGCCGATGTCAAGGACATTGAAAAGCTCATTCATTCCTGCGGATTCTACAAAAGCAAGGCGACTTCTATAATCGATATGGCGCACGGTGTGCGTGACCGATTCGGAGGAGTCGTTCCGGACAATATTGACGACCTCATCACCCTCAACGGAGTCGGAAGAAAAACGGCAAACCTCATTGTCGGCGATGTTTACGGCAAGGAGTCAATCGTTGTTGACACTCATATGATTAGAATTGCAAACCGAATCGGACTTGTGAACGAAAAAGACCCGAAAAAAATCGAGTTTGCTCTCAAAAAAATAATACCGAGCGAAGAAGGCTCGGATTTCTGCCACAGGATAGTGCTTTTCGGCAGAGATATATGCTCGGCAAGAAAGCCGAAATGCGACATCTGTCCTATGGAATATAACTGCAAAAAGGTTGGACTAAAGTAATGAACAGGGAGAACATAATATTGATTGGAATGCCCGGCAGCGGAAAAAGCACTTGCGGTGTGCTTGCAGCCAAGGCTTTGCTGAAGAATTTTTTTGACACGGACCTGCTGTTTCAGGGGCTTGAAGAAAAGAAACTTCAGGATATAATTGACGAAAACGGCATTGAATACTTTTTGGCTGCCGAGGAGCGAACAATTTTGTCGCTCGACATAAATGCAACCGTTGTTGCAACGGGCGGAAGCGTGGTTTACAGCGACAAATCCATGGAGCACCTAAAGGAAAGCGGAAAAATCATTTTTCTCAATTTGAGCTACGACACAATGGTTGACAGAATAAAAAACATCACAACCCGTGGAGTAGTTGTCAAAAAAGGTGATTCGCTTGAAGATATGTACAACGAAAGACTGCCTATGTATCAAAAATGGGCAGATGTGATTATTGACTGCGACAACAAAACAGTTGAGGAAACAGTTGCCGAAATTGTGAAAGTTGCCGAGAAATAAAAAAGTCTTGATTTCATACACTTAAAATGGTATGATAGATAAAATATTCTAATATATAATTTAATGGGAGGTTGTTATGAAAGAATACGGTGAAAAATTCGTAAAGGAAGGACTTACATTTGATGATGTTTTGCTTATTCCTGCAAAATCCGATGTAACTCCTGACGGTGTGTCGCTCAAGACAAAACTTACAAAGGATATCAGTCTTAACATTCCGCTTATGACTGCGGCTATGGATACTGTAACCGAATCAAGAATGGCTATTGCTATTGCTCGTGAGGGCGGTATCGGTGTTATTCACAAAAATATGACAATCGAGGAGCAGGCTACCGAGGTTGATAAGGTTAAGAGAAGCGAAAACGGCGTTATTCTCAATCCGTTTTATCTCTCCCCTCATCACAGCGTAAAAGACGCAGATATGTTGATGGGTAAATACAAAATCAGCGGTGTTCCGATCTGCGAGGACGACGGCACTCTTGTTGGTATCCTCACAAACCGTGACCTTCGATTCATTCAGGATTACAGCGTAAAAATCTCTACCGTAATGACTCCAAAGGAGGAACTCATCACAGCTGTTGCAGGCACAACTCTTGATGAAGCAAAGAACATCCTTATGAAGTCAAAGGTTGAAAAACTTCCTCTTATTGACGAAAACGGCAAGCTCACAGGTCTTGTTACAATCAAGGACATTGAAAAAGCCGTTAAATATCCAAACACAGCTCGTGACAGCAAGGACAGACTTCTTTGCGCAGCCGCTCTCGGTGTAACAGACGATGTGCTTATCCGTGCACAGGCCCTTTACGAAGCAGGCGTTGACGCATTTGTTCTTGACTCGGCTCACGGTCATTCAGAAAACATCATCAGAAATGTTGCAAAAGTTAAGGAAGCATTCCCTGAGGTTTCTCTCATCGCAGGCAACGTTGCAACTGCAGAAGCAACAGAGGCTCTCATCAAAGCAGGTGCAGACGCTGTTAAAATCGGTATCGGTCCGGGTTCCATCTGTACAACCCGTATCGTTGCAGGTATCGGTGTTCCGCAGATCACAGCTATTTACGATTCAGCTGCTATGGCTGACAAGTACGGCGTGCCTGTAATCGCAGACGGCGGTATCAAGTATTCAGGCGAAATCGTTAAGGCTATTGCCGCAGGCGGCAGCGTTGTTATGGTCGGCTCACTCGTTGCAGGCTGTGACGAAGCACCGGGCGAAACAGAAATTTATCAAGGCCGTCAGTTCAAGGTATATCGTGGTATGGGCTCACTTGGTGCTATGAACCACGGTTCTGCCGACAGATACTTCCAGAAAGGCTCAAAGAAATTTGTTCCGGAAGGCGTTGAAGGTCGTGTTCCTTACAAGGGAGCTGTATCAGACACAATCTATCAGATGATGGGTGGCTTGCGTTCGGGTATGGGCTATGTAGGTTGCCACACAATCGAGGAGCTTCGCCAAAACGCACAGTTCATCAGAATCACAGGCGCCGGTCTTGTTGAATCACATCCGCACGATGTTTACATCACCAAGGAAGCACCTAACTATTCGGGAAATAAATAAGATTACATCAATCACACAAAAACCGCCTGCACACATTGCCGGCGGTTTGATGTTCTGACAGGGTGAAAATATGGCGAAATCGGAAAAACGCAAAAAACAAATAGAAAAGTTTAAGCGGTTTTTAAAACGGAATATGACACCCACATGGGCAAAGCGGTTTACATATCAGGTTATCGCTTTTTTAGTCAGCGTTTCAATGCTTATTGTGGTGGTTTCGTACGCATTCAACAAAACTTTTGACGAGCACGATTTAAAATTTGTTGACGGATTTACAATCACGGCTCACACAGGTGCGTACAACACGCCCGACAATTCTATGGAATCGCTCGAAATGGCGATTGAACACGGTGACGCTTCGTTTGAAATTGATGTGCGACAGCGACCAAACGGCACAATCGTTATGAGCAACGAAATCATCAACACTAATTTAGACGGCACGGAAATCACCGCTGCTTTTCAAAGAGTGAAAGAAACCGATATGCACCTAAATCTTGACATTAGGGAAACAAGAGTGCTCAAAAATCTTCACGATTTGATAGTTGATTACAGCCTTACCGACCGTGTGACGCTCACGGGGATAGAGGTTTTTCAGGCAAACAAGGTTAAGGAAAACTGCCCTGGAGTTGAATATTATGTCAACTATATGCCAAGCAGAATTAATATTTTCACCGAGGATTATCAACAAAAAATCATTGATATGCTCGAAAAAACAGGAGCAATCGGCATAAACTGCAACTACAAATACGCATCACGAACCTTGTCGAATTTGTTGCACAAAAACGGCTACAAGCTCTCAATTTGGACAGTTGACAGGAAGTACCAAATCAAGCGTGCCCTCGTCAACACAGCCGACAACATCACAACCCACAACCCGCAAAAAGTTCAGCATATCATCAACAAATGGGGAAAATAAAAAGCAAGACACCTTTGGGGCGCACTGCATAAGGAAGTAATTGGTTTAAGCTTTCTGAGTTTTGCCCAT
>CABQCC010000064.1 GCA_902462495.1 uncultured Eubacterium sp.
CCCCTCAGTAAGAGCCGCCACACAGCTTTTACCCGTGAGCAAAACGACAATCCAAAATGCTTATTTTGAATTACAGGCTGACGGATATGTTGTCGCTTCCCCAAAAAGCGGATATTATGTCACCGAGCAAAAAAACATTGTTCCAAAAGCAACAACACACACCGAGGAAAACAGCAAGATATTATACGACCTAAAAAGCGGTGATGCGGACGAGGAAAGTTTTGATATTAAGCTATGGCAACGATACATAAAAAGTGCACTCCGACAGGAAGAACGATTGTTATCATACGGTGATGTTCAGGGCGAAGCCGATTTGAGAGAAGTTTTGTCCGACTATATCCGAGCAAAGAGGAATGTATCGGCATCTGCTGACAGAATTGTTGTCGGTGCAGGCGTTCAATCGCTTTTGTATATTCTGTGTTCACTTATCAAGAACAAAGGCACGGTATCTTTTCCCGACAAAAGCTTTGTGCAGGGTATAAATTTATTTGCAGATTACGGATTTGAAGTCAAAACAAGGAACAAGGACGCCGACATAATTTATGTTTCACCGTCACATATGACATCATACGGTAATGTTATGCCAATCAAAAGACGGCTTGAGCTTGTTGAATACAGCAAGGAGCGTGGCAGTCTTGTAATTGAGGACGATTTTGACAGCGACTTTTTGTATCAAACAAAGCCTATCCCCTCCCTTTTTGCCTTGTCGAATGCACAGAACATAATCTATATGGGCAGTTTTTCAAATGTGCTTATACCGGGTATCAGAATCAGCTTTATGGTACTTACCGAAGAACTTGCAAACGAATTTCAAAAATGCAAGAACAAGTTTTCGCAAACTGCAAGCAAGACCGAGCAAATTGCGCTGTGTCAATACATCCGTGACGGGCACATCAACTCGCAAGCACGAAAAGTCCGCAGGTTGTACACGGCAAAAGCAAAGTATTTTTGTGATGAACTCCAAAAAATTTTGCCCGATTCAAAAATTGAATTGAGCGAAAACGGATTGCAAGTCAAGGCAGAAATACCGTTTGAAAAAGAAACGACTATATTTGAACAAAACGGAATAAGTGCAAACATTGTTTCATACGAAAACGGAACACTAAGAATTGTGTTTGTTCCGTCAGCGGTAAAAATCTCCGATATTCCTTCAGCAGTTAAAAAAATAAAGTCAATAATTTTATAGAACTTTTGTATTATAAGTACAGTTTTAAGGACTTATATTTCCTACCCTATTGTAATTAAATCTCCTTTGTTTTACAATGCAAATGTAGACAAAAAACAAACATTGCAAAACGAAAAAAGGAGATTTTATTATGAACAAAAAAGATATATTAAAAGGCATTGCAATTTCAATAATCACTCTCGTTGTGGGATATGTGGCAATGATTGTGCCGTTCAATTTGTTTTTATCAATTTCAAAGGACGGACAAAGAATATTTTTCATCATTGAACTTTGCGTATACCTTACCGTAGGTTGCGTATTTATGCTCATACAAGAAAAAAAGGAAAATCAAGCAAAAAAAGAAAAAGCACGCCACGAAGAGCGTGCAAGAAAAATAAAAGAAGTGCAACATAACTGGTATGATGTTGCAGCATAAATTGAAAGTCGCAGACACTCAAAGCATCTGCGACTTTTTTTATTTTATTTACTTCTGATTTTGCGAGCGGTTTTTCTTTTGAATGTGTCAAGCCAAAGACGAGGGCTAAACAAAAGAAGAATCGGGAACAGTTCCAATCTGCCTGCAAGCATATCGAAAACAAGCACAACTTTTGACAAATCGGAAAACTGCGAAAAGTTTTGTGCAGGTCCGACAAGTTCAAGACCCGGACCGATATTGTTAAGCGTTGCTGCAATTGCCGTGAAGTTAGTTACCAAGTCGTAATCTTCAAGCGAAACACAAAGCATACTTCCAACAAAAATAATAAAATATGTAATTATATATACATTTGTTGAACGCAAGGTTTCGTGTTCAACGGTTTTGCCGTCAAGAGTAATCTTCTTTATATTCTTAGGGTGAAGATAAGATTGAATTTCTTTGCTGATTGTTTTAATTACAACGATAAATCTTGAAACCTTAATACCGCCACCTGTGCTTCCCGCACAAGCACCGACAAACATCAAAAGCACCAATATCGCCTTTGAAAATGACGGCCAAACATCAAAATTTATAGTTGAATAACCTGTTGTTGTGATGATTGAAGAAACCTGAAATGCCGATGTGCGAATATTATCCGCAACATTTGTATATAGGTCGGCTGTGTTTACGCAAACCAAAACTATAGAAACGATAATTACACCAAAATACGCTCTGACTTCTTCCATTTTAAGTGCCTTGCCAAGTTGTCGAAGCACAAGAAAATAATAGAAATTGAAATTGACACCAAACAGCGCCATAAAAATAGTGATGACCCATTGGATATATGGCGAATAACTTGCCATAGAATCATTTTTGATACCGAATCCACCCGTACCTGCTGTGCCGAGCGAAGCAGTAACCGCATCAAAAACAGGCATATCACCGCAAACAAGAAACGCAATTTCAACAACAGTAAGAATAAAGTACAAAGCATACAAAATTCTTGCGGTATATCGCATTTTCGGAACAAGTTTGCCAACCGACGGACCGGGACTCTCTGCACGCATAAGGTTCATATTTGAACCGCCTGTCATTTGAACAACGGCAAGCAAAAAAACAAGAACGCCCATACCGCCTATCCAGTGAGTAAAGCTACGCCAAAACAAAGTTGCATGAGAAAGTGTCTCAACATCTGTGAGAATACTTGCACCCGTGGTAGTGAAACCCGAAACAGTTTCAAACAAAGCGTCAACAAAATGCGGTATCTCCCCTGTTAAAACAAACGGAACAGCTCCGAACACGGAAAGCACAATCCAGCTGAGCGCCGTAGCCGTGCATCCCTCTTTAAGATAAAATACATTGTTTTTAGTTTTTTTGATGGCTACAAGTGCGCCTATTGCAAAGGTTACGCCTGAACAAATAAGATATGTCTTAAATTCTTCCTCGTGATAATACAAACCCACAAATACAGGCATAAGCAACAGCAAGCCCTCTAAAACAAGCACATAGCCAAGAATTTTTCTTATAATAGAACCGTTCATAAATAACTATCCTTATGCAAGAATATTGCTAATATCATTAAAACCGGTGTGAGTTGTAACAATCATAACGCTGTCACCCGGCAAAATACAGTCCTGACCTGACGGGATAATAACCTTACCTCTTCTGAAAATGAAGCAAATCAGAAGATTATCCTTGAGTTTAAGTTTCATAATAGGAACATTAGTAACCTTTGATTCCTTGTCAATCTTAAACTCGACAGCCTCAACCCTATGGTCAAACAAATGATACAAGGTTTCAACATTTGAACCTTTGGAAGCGCTCTTTGCTCTTACATAAGCGATAATCGCCTCACTTGTGATATAGCGAGGATAAATAACCGAGCCGATATCAAGAGTGTTGATTGCATCCTTAAATCTGATTTTATTAATCTTAGTAACAAGTTTTGCGTTGGAAAACTGCTTTGCATGAACCGTGAGAAGAATATTCTCCTCATCAGAACCTGTGAGAGTGACAAACGATTCGGAACTTTGAAGTCCCTCCTCATTGAGCAAATCTTCATCAACGCCGTTTCCGTTGATAACAATAACCCTCGGAAGCAAGGTTGCAAGTTCCTCACAACGCTCCTTGTCCTTTTCAATAAGAGTGACATCAATTCCGTTATCAGACAAGCGTTTTGCAAGATAATATCCTGCGTCACCGCCACCGATAATCATTGTATTCTTAACCTTATTTGTTTTAAATCCAATATGTTTTAGGAAATCAGAAACCTTTTTTGCAGGTGCAACAAACGAAAGCATATCGCCTGCTTTAAGTTCAAAATCACCTGTCGGAATGTAGATTTGATTGCTTCTTTCAACTCCGCAAACAAGCACATCATTTGTACTTTTACCGAGTTGGGCGATAGTCATACCGTCAAGGATGTTACCGTGAGGAATTCTGATTTTTACAAGGTCAGCCTTGCCGTGAGCAAAAGAAGTGACCTCAAGTGCGGTAGGCAAGCAAAGAATTTTGTATATTTCACGGGATGCTTCATATTCGGGATTAACAATCATAGCAAGACCGAGTTTGTCCTTAATATGATTGAGTTCGTGTGAATATTCGGGATTACGAACCTTGGCAATTGTTGAACAATGACCGACACGAGATGCAACCGTGCAGCAAAGCAAGTTGAGTTCGTCCGAATCGGTTACGGCAATGATAAGGTCGGCATCAACAATACCTGCTTCTTTTTGAACGCTAAACGAAGCACCGTTGCCGACAACGCCCATAACATCATATGCATCGGTAATTTTTTGCACCTTTTGAGGTGATGTATCAACAACAGTAATATCGTGATTTTCAACCACAAGTTGTTCAACAAGAGCTGTGCCGACAACTCCGCAACCAACAATTATGATATTCAGTCCTGTTGCTTCCTTAAATCTTTTCCCTAAAAAACCCATTACTTCACCTTTAATTTACTAATAATAAATTCAAATGGTAATATACCATTAACGCAAAATAAATACAAGTGCAATATTTCAACTCAACCGAAAAAAACAGATAGATTACTGCATTTGTTTATTTCTTTGTTGTTGAGCCAAAGCCTCCGTCACGAATTTCGTCAACAGAATCGGACATTGTTATGCCGAACTGAGTGAATATACCCTGAGCAAATCCGTCACCCGCATTTACCGTGACGCTGTGTCCGTCATCGTGAGCGGTGCAAGAAAGCTTGACCATAATATGACCCTCATTTGATGAGCCGTAATAATCGGCATCAATAATACCGACTGTATTATCAAGTCCAATTCTGTGCTTAAAGCCAAGACCTGAACGAGGGAAAATGCTGAGAACCCAACCTTCATTGATTTTTGAACGGATACCTGTCGGAATAAGGGTCGATTCACCTGTTTTGATTGTTATATCGGCAGGTGCAAAAAAATCGTAACCTGCCGAGCCGACTGTTGCACGAACGGGAAGTTTGATATTATCATAAATTGTTTTTACATCCTCGGTTTCAGGATACACCTTGAGCCAATCCTTTTCAAATTGTTCAAAGCTGACTTTTTCGAATTCTGCAATTCTCTGCATAGTTATTTCCTCTTTTCACCATTTTTTATCATCAAAATTCGGACAATCCTTGTTTTTCAGAATTGCACGAACTTCTACATAGCAACCGCATTTCAGGCACATACCCGAAATCAGGCTGTCGCATTTTTTACACATTGACAAGCGATGATTATATAATTCATCACTCACCTTTTCAGAACAGTCAATCGTTTTGATATAATCTTGAATTTGACTATATGTCACATTTTGACCTGCTTCGAAAAGCAAACATCTTTTGCAGTTATTATCCATTATTTATTAATAACAAATTTAACAACGCTGCAAGCAGGAATTGTTGCCGTGAAACCGTCCTTAAGCTTTCTGAAATCGGTAAACGGCACGGTTTTTACATTATCCGTATCGTCAAAATCATTCTTTTCGTGACATTCGCCTGTAAGAATTTCGGCAGTTATACTTTCAACCTTTGTATCGGCAACCTGACATTTAATCTTTGCAGCCTTAGTTGATGAGTTGTTTGTGATTGTTGAATAAACAGTTCCGTTTTCATCAACAGAAGCAGACTCGCAAAGCTGTGGAAATTCTCTTTTATCATTTACAGAATTAAGCATAGGAGTAGTGATATATGAACCAACAAGAGTATTTTCCTGATGTTCCTTGTACATCTTAAAAACATAATAGGTCGGTGTCTTAATCATCTTTTCGCCGTCTGTCAAAATAACGGCTTGAAGAACATTTACAGCCTGAGCGATATTTGCCATCATAATTCTGTCTGCGTGCTTATTGAAAATATTAAGAGTAAGGCCTGCAACAATAGCATCACGCATAGTGCTTTGCTGATAAAGAAATCCCGGATTTGTTCCCTCCTCAACATCATACCAAGTGCCCCATTCATCAACGATAAGCTTAACCCATTTTTCAGGATTTACGCTATCCATAACAGCAAGGTGATTTGTGATAAGTTCTTCCATCTTATAAGCCTTGCAAATAGTTGAATCATATTCGTTTTTATCAAAAACGGTAGCAGAGCCTTTGTGAGCCCAATTGCCTGTCGGAACAGTATAATAATGAAGTGCAATACCGTTTGCGTGGTGTTTAACTTTATCCATAACCTCTCTTGTCCAATTATAATCGCAAGAGTTTGGTCCGCACGCAATTCGGTTGATATGCTTATTTGAATCATAATCACGGCAATAGGTATTATAACGCTTAAAAAGGCAACCGTAATATTCAGGGTCCATATTTCCGCCACAGCCCCATGATTCGTTACCGACACCAAAATATTTTAGATTAAACGGTTTTTCGCTTCCGTTCTTTCTGCGAAGTTCTGCCATTGGAGAAACGCCGTCAAAGGTCATATATTCTACCCACTCGTTCATCTCCTGAACAGTTCCCGAGCCGACATTACCGTTGACATATGTATCACAGCCAAGCTGACGACAAAGTTCAAAATATTCATGAGTACCAAAAGAGTTGTCCTCAACAACACCGCCCCAATGAGTATTAATCATTTTCTTTCTCTGTGACTTATCACCGATGCCATCTTTCCAGTGATATTCATCCGCAAAACAACCACCCGGCCAACGAAGAACGGGTATTCCCATTTCTTTAAGAGCATTTACAACATCGCATCTCATACCGTTTACATTTGGGATTTTTGAATTTTCGCCGACAAAAATACCCTCATAAATACATCTGCCGAGATGTTCGGAGAAATGACCGTACAAGTCCTTATTAATTTTTGCGATTTTGTGATTTGGGTTTATAAGATATTTTTCCATAAGTCGCACTCCTATAATTCATATCTAAATATAAAGTTATCATATTAAAATTATAAAGTCAACAAATTGACATAAAATCTTTTAAGTTTTATAATATGAACATTGTATAATATTTGAGGTGAGAAATTATGATGAACATTCAAAAATGTGTGAAAATACTTGAACATAAAAATGCTGACGCACTTGTTTTGCTAAACGAAGCTAATATGCACTATTTATGCGGATTTTCACCGAGCGAAGGTATGGTAATCGTTCTAAAAAACGGTGATGCATTTCATCTTGTTGATTCAAGATACACCGAAACTGCCGAAAATCACTCAAAGGAAACAGGACTTAAAGTTATCGAGTTCAAGAGAAGCTATTATGAAGAACTTGCAAAAATCATAAACGACAGCAAGTCGGAGAGCATTGTGTACGAAAGCGATACAATTTCGCTCAAAGCTTTTGAAAACATCAAGAAGCACTGCCAAAATGCTCAAATGATTGAACTCGGCAACTTGCTTATGAGAGAGCGAAACAGAAAAGATGCCAAGGAAATCGTTATGATGAAAAAGGCAAATCAAATCGCAGAAAAGGCATTCACAGAACTTCTCAACCATGTTAAGCCGGGCAAGACTGAAAAAGAACTTGCCGCATATTTTGAATATCTCATGGCAAAGGAGGGTTCACACGGAGTAAGCTTTGACACAATTTTGCTTGCGGGAGAAAGAACTTCTATGCCTCACGGTGTTCCAAGTGAAAACACAATCAAAAGCGGTGAGTTTGTACTGTTTGACTTTGGTGCCACTTATCAAGGCTACCACAGTGATATGACAAGAACCGTTGCAGTCGGCAGTACAAGTGAAGAGATGAAAGAAATGTACGAGCTTGTCCTCAATGCACAGCTTGCAGGCATAAAAGCGCTCAACGCAGGCGTTAAATGTGCCGATGTTTACAAGGCGGCTTATGATGTGCTTAACGAAAAGAATATGGCACAATATTTCAGACACGGTTTAGGTCACGGCTTGGGAATAGAAATCCACGAGGGGTTCAATGCTTCACCAAAAAGCAAAGACACCTATGAAATAGGCAATGTTACATCAATCGAACCGGGAATTTACATTCCGGGCAAGTTTGGAATAAGAATTGAAGATGTTTGCTATCTTGCTCCGAGAGGCAGAGAAAACCTTTCCAATGTCACCAAATCATTAATAATTCTATAAACAAACTGTTAATTCGGTTGACATTTGCTTTGCTTTGTGGTAAATAGTATTTATCCGCAAGGATGCACCTTGAAAATTTAATGCGTGATAATTTTGCACTTAATTATTATTAATGATATAAAACTGTCGGCTGTGATTTCAGCCACAGTTAGCGCCTGAACCCTATGGGTTGACGAGGAAAAGAGTTATCGAAATATTCGGCGGATGCTCTTTCGTACGCTTTGGTGCGTAAGAAAAAGGCAAAAACTTTGGCAACGAAGCAACAAATCCTTTTTCACAAAGCAAAATTAAGTATAAAATTTTAATTTAATCATAAATTTATAATAAGAAATGAGGAATGATTATGTGTGGAAT
>CABQCC010000065.1 GCA_902462495.1 uncultured Eubacterium sp.
CGCAAAGTGTATGATTTCAATCCGCAGGCTGTAAATGCGCCAAATTTTAGTTATTTTATAGTTTTAAATATTGACTTTTTATTTGTTATCTGATAGAATAACTGCAGTTAGCTTGTGCTAACTAAAAATTTTAATATCAAGTTAGCGACAGCTAACAAAATACGGAGGACAAATATGTTAAAAAAATTATCGATTTCATTGACAGCAATAGTTTTTGCACTTGCACTTACCTGCACTTCATTCTGTGCGTTTGCAATGGGTCCGAGCAAGGACGGCGTTTACGAAGTGCCTATTGAAATGTGGCACGCAGAAAAAGAAAGAACATCTATGGGTGACAGCTATATTGTTCACACCGCACTTCTAACGGTTGACGGTGATAAAAAAACGCTTACAATAGCTCCTGCCGAAACAACAAGCGATATGCAATTTTGGTATTATAAGGACGGCTCTGTTGAGGGCGACACAGTAGAAGTTGAGCAAAAGAATAATGTTGAAATTGACGGCACTGAATATGAAACGGCTTTTGAATTTCCGATTAAGAGCGACAATGAATTTGTCGGCGTAAAATTTGCGGCTTCGGCTATGCCTTTATCACCTTCTGCAAGAATTAAAATAGATTACGACAGTGCAAAAAGAATCGGAAATGTAAAAAAAGAAACAACCACCAAAAAAACCACTACCACCACGACAACAACTACTACAACTACAACAGTACCAACCGTTACCGAGCCTAAAGAGGAAACGGTTAAAAATAAAAAAGTTCCGATCGCAATTGCCTGCGGCGCAGTGGGTGCGGTTGCATTTGTGCTTGTAATGACTGCAGTTATCAAGAAAAATAAACATGACTGATTATGGTGAAGTATGAAAAAAATATTTAAGAAATTTCAAGTTAAGGATTTTGTGTTTTTGGCTGTCTTATCCGCAGCGATGACATTGTGCGGCGGAATAACGATGCCGCTTGTTATGCACACCACCGTTTTCGGACTGCGTAACATGGCAGCCGCACCGATTTATTCGATTTTCGTTGCAATCGGACTTATGAAAGTAAGAAAGCCGGGTGCTCTCACAATTATCGGACTTTTTTCAGGCGCACCGCTGATTTTCTTTTCGACGGTTATGTTTTTTAACAATTTTGTTTCCGCAATCATAGCGGAATTGATTATGCTTTTGATTTTCAGAGGCTATCAAAAGAAAGTTTCCGTTTTCATTACAACGGGAATATATATGCCGTTTTCACTGCCGATTTCGGTTCTGTTCAGTCTTTGGCTCAATGGGCAAAGTTACGATCAGCTTACAGCAAATCCGAAAATTTCTGTTTTAACATCAATCGGCACAATTGCATTGGCATTTTTGGGTGCGGCAATCGGAATGAAAATCGCCGCAGAACTTCAAAAGGCAGGCAAATTAAAACCGTACGGAGAAGATGATAATGCTTGAAACATTTGAGGTTAAAAAGCCTTTTTATCCGCTGATTTCATTTTCAGTTTCCGTAATAGTGCTGATATTCGGAATGCTTTTTTCCAAAAATCTTTTGGCTTTTGCTTTTGCCACGGCAATTTTTGTGCTTTACTCGGCATTCGGTCTTTTTAAAAGCACATGGAAAATGACCGTTGCAATGGCGATTTGCGGACTTATTATAGGAGGTCTGTCATTTTTGACAAACAGAAGTTTGGACGCATTTTGGCAAACGCTTTTAAGAATGATTCTCTTGGGATTGTGTGCCGTTCCGATGGTAAGCACATCACCCTGTGATCTGACACGCTGTCTTGCAAAGCTGAAATGCCCGAGAATTATAACGCTCGGTATGCTTGTAACACTTAAATTTATTCCGGTTTTAGTGGGTGAAATAAAGCAGATTTGGGAGGCGATGAAGGTCAGAGGTGCAAATATGAATTGGTACCGACCGAGTTGCATTTACCGTGCGTTTATTATTCCACTCGTTATGCGAATCATCGGAATATCGGATACTCTTTCCCTTTCGCTTGAAACAAGGGCATTTACACTTGATGACAGTACAAGCTCGGTATATAAAGTAATAAAAATAAAAGCAAGGGATTTCGTATTTCTTGCCTGTGTTATCGTGCTTTGTGCAGGCGGAGGTGTTATGATATGGGCATAGCGATAAGACTGAAAGAAGTTTCTTTTAAATATGACGGTGCTAAAGAAAATGTGCTTGAAAATATAAATCTCACCGTGGAATACGGCGAAACCGTACTTTTGTCGGGCGTTTCTGGCGAGGGAAAAAGCACCCTGCTTTCAATAATAAACGGTGTTATTCCATTCGTTAATTCGGGCGAATTTTCGGGCAGTGTGGAAATAGACGGCAAGGATGTTACAAAGCTAAAAATCAGCGAGCGTTCAAAGCTAATCGGCACTGTGCTTCAAAATGCGGATGAACAAATTATTTATGATTTAGTAAACGAAGAAATCGCTTTCGGCTGCGAAAATCTGAATATTACGTCCGAAGAAATCGACAGACGCATTGAACGATTCACAACGCTTATGCAAATAGAAAAAAACGCAAAAACAAAAACACTTTCCGGTGGTCAAAAGCAACGCCTGATAACCGCTTCTACCCTTGCGATGGACCAAAAAATCATTATTCTTGACGAACCGCTTGCAAATTTGGACACTTACACAGCACATATTTTGCTGAAAGCACTTCGTAATTTGTCCAACAGCGGATACGCCGTTTTAATAGTTGAGCACAGGCTTGATGTTGTGAAAAACTACATAGATAAAGTTATGCGAATTGAAAACAAACAGCTTTTTACAAGCACGGATATAAACGACTTGAACAGCGGAATAAAAACAATTCCTCATGCTGACGGCTCTTTGCCCGGCGAAGTGCTTATAAAAGGCGAAAAACTTTTCTTTGCCGCAGGCGACAGAAATATTATAGATGGGCTTGATATTGAAATTCGGGCAGGCGAACGAATAGTTTTGCTCGGTGAAAACGGATGCGGAAAAACCACCCTTATGCGCATGCTTGCAAGGCTGAATAAGCCGAATGACGGTGCGCTGAGTCAAACAATAACAAAAAGTAAAAAAGCAAACAGCAAATGGTTTTCAAAGGTTGGATATGTTTACCAAAATCCAACCTATCAGCTTTTTATGCCAACGCTTTTAAGCGAGGTTTCCTTTAAGGCAAAAAGCGAGGAAATAGCAAGGAAAATGATAAACGCCTTTGGACTTTCGGGACTTGAGCAGAGGCATCCGCAATCACTTTCCGAAGGGCAAAAACGGCGTGCCTCCATTGCTGCCGTCTGTGCAAGCGAGCCGACCGTACTGTTTCTTGACGAGCCGACGGTGGGTCAGGATTACAAAAACCTTTGTAAAACGGTTGAAACCGTAAATAAAATAAACAAGAACTTCGGCACGGCAATTGTTACCGTAACACACGATAAACGATGTGCCGGTGCTCTTGCAGACAGAGTGCTGATTATGGAAAACGGTAAAATATCACGGCAAGGCGATTACCGCCTTGCAAATGAATTTTTGGATAAATAACTTAATTAAGGGAGAAAAGAAATGATTAAAACAAGACTTATAGAGCAAGTGCCTTCTTCAAAGAAGCACATTGCCCTAACAGTTCTTGCGCAGTGGTTGAAAACGGTTGCAAACATCGTTATGATTTTCATTCTTTCAAATCTACTTGCGCAAATTCTCGACGGTAAAGCGTTTGATTTTAAAAGACTTTTGCCTTATTTGGGCGCAATTGCGGCGGTTATGCTTGTGCGCTATCTTTGCGGATACGCAAGTTCACAGACTTCGTTTTTCGCTTCAAGCGAAGTAAAAAAAGTGCTTAGACAAAAAATGTATAAAAAGCTTACACGAATGGGAGCATCTTACAGCGAAAAGGTATCAACATCAGAAGTGCTTCAGGTTTTTGTTGAGGGTGTAGACCAGCTTGAACTTTATTTCGGCAAATATCTGCCGCAGTTTTTCTTTGCTATGCTTGCACCGATAACGCTTTTTGCCGTGCTTGTGTTTGTAAGCTGGAAAGCGTCGGTGGTGCTTCTTATTTGTGTACCCCTTATTCCGCTTTCTATTGTTGCAGTTCAAAAAATCGCAAAAAGACTTCTTAGCAAATATTGGGGAGTATACACAAACCTCGGTGATACTTTCCTTGAAAATATCCAAGGCTTAACAACACTCAAAGTTTATCAGGCGGATGAACGCAAGAATGTTGAAATGAATGAAAAAGCCGAAGAATTCAGAAGAATTACTATGAAAGTTCTTACAATGCAACTCAATTCCGTAAGCGTTATGGATATTGTTGCATATGCAGGAAGTGCAATAGGTGTAGTAATTGCAATCATTCAGGTAAAAAACGGCACAATCACTTTACCTCAGGCATTTTTAATCATTATGCTTGCGGCTGATTTCTTTTTGCCGCTCAGGCTTCTCGGTTCATTTTTCCATGTGGCTATGAACGGTATGGCGGCAAGCGACAAACTCTTTAAGTTACTTGATACAAAAGAGGACGAACACGGAGCGGAGATCCCTGAAAATCTTAACGGGGATATCGAAATTAAAGACCTTTCCTTTTCTTATGACAACGAAAAAACCGTACTTAACGATATTTCAGCAACCTTTAAAAAGCACGAACTTATAAGCATAGTTGGCGAATCGGGTTGCGGCAAAAGCACGCTTGCTTCCCTGCTTTGCGGAACAACTAAAGGCTACATCGGCAGTATAACAATCGGCGGTGTTGAAATAAAAGATATTGATGAAAAAACACTTATGAACAATATCACTGCCGTAAACTTTAATTCCTACATTTTTGCAGGAACGGTTAGGGAAAATATGCTCATAGCCGACAAAAGTGCCAGTGACGAAAAGATGATTGAAGCATTGAAAATGGTAAACCTTTGGTCATTTTTAAGTGAGCAAGACGGACTTGATACTAAACTTAATCAACAAGGCAGCAATTTTTCGGGCGGACAAAGGCAAAGGCTTGCTATTGCAAGAGCCTTGCTTCACAACACACCGATATATGTTTTTGACGAAGTAACTTCAAACATAGACGCCGAAAGCGAAAACGACATTATGGCTGTTATTCACAATATGGCTAAAATCAAAACCGTTATTCTTATCTCCCACAGGCTTGAAAATGTGGTAGGCAGTGACAAAATTCTTCTGCTTGATAAAGGCAAAATTGAGGAAAGCGGTACTCATTCTGAACTTATGTCTTTTAATAAAAAATACAAGCTGATGTATTCCACTCAAGCAGAACTTGAAAAATATGCAAAGGAGGAAGCGTAATGAAAAGAAAACAATCAGGTTTCAAAATTATGATGCGGTTGATAAAACTTGTTAAGCCGCTTGCTTTCTTCATGGTACTTGCAGTTATACTCGGCGTTACGGGCTTTTTGTGTGCTATTCAAATCACGGTTGCCGGCAGCATGACGCTTCTTACAGCCGCAGGTATAAACGGTGGACTTGCAATAAAAACGGGATGTATTTGCATTATTATTTTTGCGGTTTTGCGTGGTTTTCTTCACTATGGCGAGCAAGCGTGCAACCACTATATTGCATTCAAATTACTTGCTATTATTCGTGATAAAGTATTCAAATCGCTTCGCAGGTTAACGCCGGCTAAACTTGAAGGTAAAGATAAAGGCAATCTGATATCGCTCATAACAAGTGATATTGAGCTTTTAGAAGTTTTTTACGCTCACACGATTTCTCCGATTTGTATTGCGTTTTTAACAAGCCTTGTTATGCTGATATTTATAGGAAGATACAGTATTTGGCTTATGCTTGTTGCACTTGCGGCTTACATTACAGTCGGCATTATTATTCCGCTTGTATCATCCAAATTTAACAAAAATATCGGTATGACCTACCGTGAAAATTCGGGTTCACTTTCCGGCTATGTGCTTGACAGTATGCGTGGACTTTTGGAATCAATCAGATACAATTCAACCGATACCCGCCTTAATGAAATGAACGAAAAAACCGATGAGCTTAATTCACTTCAAAAGAAGTTGAAGAAAATTGAGGGGCATAATATTTCAATTACGGATATTTCGATTATATTCTTTTCAATCACAATGCTTTTAGTTGCAATTTGTCTTTACCAAAAGGGCACAATCGGATTTGACGGACTTATTGTTTCAACCGTTGCAATGATGAGTTCATTCGGTCCGGTTGCCGCACTTTCAAACCTTGCAGGCAATTTGACTCACACCCTTGCAAGCGGCGAAAGAGTGCTGTCAATTCTTGATGAAAGCCCTGTTGTTGAAGAAAACATCAGCGGCAAAGAAGTTGAATTTGATGGTATGGAATGTAAAAATGTAGGCTTTGCATATGACAAAGAGCAAATTCTTGAAAATTTCAATATGGAAATTCCAAAAAACAAAATCATTGCTATAAACGGACCGAGCGGTTCGGGCAAATCGACTGCGCTTAAACTTATGATGCGTTTTTGGGATGTAAACAGCGGCAAAATTGATATGTCGGGTGAAAACATTAAAAATATTAAAACATCATCACTTCGTAACAATCAGAGCCTTGTAAGCCAAGAAACTCAATTGTTTAACGATACGATTGAAAATAACATTAAAATTGCAGATTACAACGCAACAAGAGAAGAAGTTGAAACTGCCGCAAAAAAAGCCTCAATTCACGATTTTATAATGACTTTGCCTAAAGGATACGACACAAATGTAGGCGAACTCGGTGATTTGCTTTCGGACGGTGAAAAACAACGTATAGGTCTTGCAAGAGCGTTCCTTTGCAACTCTCCTATGATTATGCTTGACGAACCCACAAGCAATTTGGACAGCTTAAACGAGGGCAATATCTTGAAATCCATAAACGAAGCAAAGCACGGCAAAAGCATTGTTTTGGTTTCTCACAGAAAGTCAACGGCAAAAATCGCTGACGAAGCTTATACCGTTTACAGAGGCAGATTATCATGAAAAAAGACAGAATCACACGAGAAAAAGAAATGTTACCCGAAATGGTAAAAATTTATTGTCACGGTGTGCATAAATCAAAAAAAGGTACTCTTTGCAAGGACTGCCAAGAACTTACTGATTATGCGCTTTTCAGGCTTGATCATTGCCGCTGGGGAAACGATAAAAACTTCTGCTCGCAATGTCCCTGCCATTGCTACAAACCCGAAATGCGTTCAAAAATAAAAGAGGTTATGCGCTATTCCGGGCCGAGAATTATGCTTTATCATCCGCTTGTGGGTACCATTCACGGCATTGAAACGATAAAAGGCGTTATCAAGGCAAAAAAGAAAAGCAAATAACACCAAAAAATATTGACTCTCATACAAACAAAGTCTTTACCGAAAGGTAAAGGCTTTTTTTCTTTCACGGTGAAAAGAAAAAAAGCACCAATGCTCAATTAAGCATCAGTGCCGTTTTACAAGACTTATATTTATTTTAGTACAAAATGATATTTGAATTTTGTTTTGCAAGGTTTTGCATTTTTTCCGTATAGCCGTTGATTCAAAAGAATACAAAGTACTCATTCCTGTTTTGCTTGTTCCAATTTACTTTTTTCGCCTTTTCAAGCAAGTCATAATACACATTAAAAACCTTCTTTCACATTAAACAATAAATTGACTAACACCGTTCCCGTAGCTTTCGTTGTAATTTGCGACAAGCCTCCCAAGAGCTTTAATCTCGGCAACACCATCCGTTACAAGTATTTTATTTGCCGTGTTTTTATCATCAAAGCAGACGGCTTTTTTAAACATCATATATTGTTCCATTGAGGAAAAGTTTACATTATTCACTGTAAACTTACTCGGATATCAATTACTTAAATATCCGTTTTCCTCATCCGAATTATGAAAACAAACTATTTTCATTGTACCGCACCGACTTTTTTAACAGCTAAATTGAGCTCCAAATCATGAAGTCCGCTGTATGCTTTCATCAAAAAACTTATAGGGATTTTTTTGACAACTTCACTGCTCGGAATATTGTAATACCACTGATAATAGGGATAAAATTCGCCTATCCAATTCGGCATAAAACCCTCAATAGCCTTGCCGTTTTTCAGTTCAAAACTAACAGATCAAACTGTCATTGTAAATTGCAACCTCATAGTAACATAATAACGAATTAAATTCACTAAATCATATATTTATTTTGAAAAATATATGGCGTTTAAATTCACCTATCTAATAAAATTAACCGTTCATTCATAAATTTTAATTTTATGCCAAATGATGGAAAAGACAATTAAAATAGAGAATTATTCAAACAAAATGTACTATATTTTAACAATGAATACAAACCTTTTGTTTGTTAGAAGTTTAACTAATAAATTTTCATAAAATATTCAAATAGGGAGGCAATTTAATTTAAACTGCCTCCCATACTTTTGGTTATTTAATTAATCCGCTTTCTTTTAAAAGCAGTTCCACATCTGTACCTTTAACCTTTTTCATCACTATTTTGAGCAGGAGTTTTTCCTTGAATAGATC
>CABQCC010000066.1 GCA_902462495.1 uncultured Eubacterium sp.
AGCACTGCATCAGACAAAGATGTTTTCGGCAAGATTTTTGTATTCCGCATCGCAATCACATTGTCACAGCTCAGTCGAGGTATCTATATACATCTTCCTTCGCAAGAAAACGAAATTCAGCTCCATTTATGGTCTTATTATCTGTTATACAGAGAAAAGCGAAAATCATCCCATTTATAAATTTTATATTGCTATTTCGTAGGGGCGAACTGTGTTCGCCTCTTTGTTTTTGCTTTTACACCGTTACAATTAAAAAACGGACGGAATTTCCGTCCGCTTTTATTTACTTTTCAATCACACCGGAACAGGAACAACCGTCGGGTTTTTCAGGCGGGAAGAACTCATCAACAGGGAATTCCACACCCTGAAATGCACTGCACGGGTCTTGCGTTGAGCAGTTGCACTCTCTGTCAGGAATACAGAAATCATATGCAGGAATGGTCATTTGCACATCTCTTTCCATTTGAATAATCGAGAAAAGTCCGAGCGTTACAAGCACGGCTCTGCTTGATGCAACAGGAATTCCGCCCTCGTTTGAGCCTTGCATAATGCTTTGAGGGAAGCAGGTGCAAAGCGGAATCGGGCAGTTGCAGGTTTCCACAACTTCGCTTGAAAGCACAACCGGGTCAACGGCTTGCACCTTTGCGGTTGGGTTTGTGTACTGCGGTGCTTCGGGGCAGTCCGTTCTTTCGTCACAAAGGTTGGATGTAAAGATTTTGACATCACCCTCCGAGCCGTAGAGTATGCACTTCTTTTCAAAATCGGTGTAGCCAACAGCCACCTGCGGTGTCGAGCACGGTGAGTTGTAGCAATCAAAGCAGAGCATAAAGTAAAAATGCACATTTGCGCTGTAAAATCCTCTGTTGAACGGCACTTCGTCAACATCAATGCTAACAGCCTTAATCACACAGCTACGGCATTTTACGGTTGTTGCCTCGTCAATAAGTCGCTGGCTTGCACCAAAAAATGTAACTCTTAAATCTTCCAAGCAGTCTTTGCTGACGCACGAATCGTAAATTCGCTTTGTGTCAATGCAAACCGCCTCGCTTATCTGTCTGTTGCAATTTTTAATAATAGGATTGTCGGGCATAAAAATTCTCCTTCACAGTATTGTAAGATAAGGATGTTATCCTTTGCTTCACTTCATACTATGAGGGAGAATTGTTTTTGTTACTGCAAAAAATTATTTTACTGAAAATCTGAATTCGGTTGTGGTTTTGAATTCCTCATTTGCTTTTACAAAGCGTGATGGGAACACATCCGCAAAATGCACGGTGTCAGGGTAGAACTGTGTTTCAAGCGCCGCACCTCTGCGGTATGTTACTTTGCCGTTTGCCTTGCCCGGATTGCCCTGCTTTGCAAGCCATCCGCCGCAGTAAAGCTGAATACCCGGCAAATCTGTGAAAACTTCAAGCACTCTGCCCGATTCTTTGTGCTCAAGCACAGCAGCTTCCTGAAGTGTAAAATCTTTTTTGTACAGGCAGAAATTGTTGTCGTATCCGATTCCGTCAATAACGGCTCTGAACGGCTTGTCGATATCTCTGCCGATTTGCTTGCTCTCTCTGAAATCCATCATTGTGCCCTCAACCTCGGCAAGCTCACCTGTCGGAAGCTGGTCGTCATCGGTTTCGGTGAAATAGTTTGCGTTGATTTTGAGGAAGTGAGTTTCAACGGTTTCGTCAGGATTGCCCGAAAGATTGAAATATGAGTGGTTGGTAGGGTTTGCAACGGTGTCCTTGTCCGAAAGAATATTGTATTCAAGTCGGAGCGTGTTGTCCTCGGTGAATGTGTACTTCACTCTCATTGTGATGTTTCCGCCGAAGCCATCCTCTCCGTCAGGTGAAAAACGCTTGAAAACAACATAGTTTTCGCCTGTTTCCTCAACATTCCACGGTGTAAAGCTGAAACGACCGCCACTGTGCAAGGTCCACTTTCCCTGATTCATAGGTGTTGTGTATTCCTTACCGTTGAATGTGAACTTTGCGCCTCTGATTCTGTTTGCCCATCTGCCGACAATCAAACCCTGATAGCCAAGGTCGGGATTTGTGTAATCCTGCGGATTGTCAAAACCGAGCACAACATCTGCAAGCACGCCGTTTTTGTCGGGCACATTGATTGATTGAATACCTGCGCCGAGAGTTTGGAGTGTTACAAATGCACCGCTTTTGTTTGTGATTTTGTAAATGTCAATAGCTGTTCCGTCGGCAAGAGTGCCGAAAATGCTTTTTTCTACCATTTTTTATCCCTTTCTTAAATTTGATACACATATATTATAGAATAATTGTTAACAATTTTCAAGTAACTTGACAATTTAGGCAAAACTTAATAAAATTATTATGTATTATTGTGTATATTTAAAAAATGTAATTTTAAAGAGAGGTATTTTTATGGACTACCTTATAATGATTTTGCGATATATTGCTCCCGTTGCCGCCGTGGCAATTCTTTCAACCTGCATTGTGTCGCTGTTTCGCAACCGTCCGAGAGTCCACAAACTTGCACGGCTTATCGACCAAAATGACGGCAGTATTGTGGAAATCACCCATTGGGAAACTTCAATCGGCAAGAGCAAGGCGAACGATATTGTTCTTCCGCTTCCGACCGTTGCCCGCTTCCACGCAGTTATTGCAAAAAAGCGAAACGATTGGGTTGTAACCGACACTTCCGCCCGTGCAATCGGCATTTTGGTGAACGGCGAAAAGGTGGACGGCAGTTGCGTGATTGAAAACAACGATATAATCACAATCGGCAACATTCCGCTTCGCTTTGAATGTGAGGAGGCTCTTTCTTCACGCAGTAAAAAGCAGATTAGAAGCGAGGCACAGCCAAAGAGCGACAGGGCAAAAACCGTTGCTTACGGTGTTCTTGTTGACATAAAAACCAAGAAGCCGATTTACCTCAAAAAACAGGATGTCCTCATCGGCAGAGGCGAGGATGCAGACATCAGAATTATGTCGCAGGCGGTCAGCTCACATCACGCCCGAATTTACAAAACATCGAGAGGTTGGGCACTTTCCGATTTGGACAGCCACAACGGAACAAAGCTCAACGGCAGATTTTTGACACAGTCACAGCTTATTTTTGATGAAGATATGATAACATTCGGCGACCGAGTGTTCATCTTCTATGAGAGGTAAGATTATGAAAGATAAAATTAAAAAGCCGGTCAGAATAAAGCCGGTCAATAACTTTGCGTTGCTGTTTGTGCTGTCACTTTTTCAGCTTGTAACAGGCTTTGCGGGTGCAAATTGCGGTGACGCTTTTGAGCCAAAAGTTATGATAGCGTTGGCACTTCTCATTGCAACGGAATGGGTGTATTTGATTTTCTTTTACACCGTTTTTCACAGACGAAATTTTGAACTCGAAATCATTGCGTTTTTCCTGTCGGGAGTGGGTCTTGTGACCATCGGCAGTAAAAATGCGGACGCCGCTTTGAAGCAGTATTTTATAATTTTGGCAGGAATTTTGATTTTCATTTTTTTGATGTTCCTGCTCGGCTATGTTGATTTATGTATGAAACTGCGTTTGTATGTGGCAATCGGTGCACTTTTGCTCTTGCTTGTCAATCTCGTAATTGCAAGTCCAAAACTCGGTGCACGAAATTGGATAACCATCGGCGGAATCACGCTTCAGCCGTCGGAATTTGTCAAGGTTGCGTTTATTTTTGTCGGCTCGGCAACGCTTGAAAAAATCCAAACTTCAAAGAATATCATTGCGTTCATCGGCTTTTCAATGGCAGTTGTCGGTTCGCTTATCATCATCAAGGATTTCGGCACGGCGTTGATTTTCTTTGTCACTTTCCTCATCATTGCGTTTATGAATTCGGGCGACATCAAAACCATTGTTTTGGCAGTTGCTTCTGCCGTGATGGGTAGTGCTATCGTGCTCAAATATCGTAGCAATATCAAGAATAGATTTGCGGTTTACCGCCATGTTATGGAGCCTGAATTCTACTATTCAACAGGCTATCAGCAGAGCCGTGTGCTTGTCGGTCTTGCAAGCGGCGGACTGTTCGGTCTCGGCATCGGCAACGGCAATGTTCGCAATATCGGCGAGTCAACAAACGACCTTATTTTCGGCGTAATTTGCGAGGAATGGGGCTATCTTTTCGGTATTGCACTTGTGCTCTCTTTCGTGTGCATTGCGGTGTCGGCGCTGATGAACTCCATCGCTTCCCGTTCAACATTTTATTCAATCGCTTCCATTGCAAGCGCAGGAATGTTGCTGTTCCAAACCTCGCTTAACATTTTCGGCATAACCGATATTTTGCCACTCACGGGTGTAACGCTTCCGTTCGTCAGCCAAGGCGGTTCAAGTATGATGTGCTGTTGGGCGGTACTTGCGTTCATCAAGGCTTCAGATGTCCGTACCTACAATTATCTTGGAGGTGCAAAGAAGAAATGAAAATGATTACCAAACGAGGAATTTTCCTCTGGATTATGTCGCTTGCGTTCGTTGTCGGTCTTGTTTTTATGACCGTTTCGCTTGTGCAAAATGGCGACACTTGGGTTATGAAACGCTTTAATCACCATGTTTACAGCAACGGCGAACTTATCGGCGCAGGCACGATTTATGACAAAGACGGCGATGTTCTTGCCGAAACCAAGGACGGCGACCGTGTTTATTCCGATTCTGCCACAACCCGAAAGTCAACGCTCCATGTTGTCGGCGACCCAAAGAACTTTATTTCAACAGGCGTTCAGTCCGTTTATTCCGCAAGGCTCACAGGCTACAGCCTCCTTTTCGGCGTGCATAATATTCAAAAATACGGCAAGGGCAACGACCTCAAACTCACCATTGACCGTGATATTTGCGATGAAGCGTACAAGGCGCTTGACGGCAGAAAGGGCACCGTGGGCATTGTAAATTACAAAACGGGCGAGATTGTTTGCTCCGTTTCGTCACCGTCGTATGATGTTGAGGATGTTCCCGACAACCTCTTGACAAGCGAAAAATACGAGGGTGTTTACATCAACCGTCTTTTGGGCGCTCACTATGTTCCCGGCTCAACTTTCAAGCTTGTCACAGCAATCTGTGCAATAGAAAACATTCCCGATATTTATTCGAGAGAATGGGTGTGCAACGGCGAATATCAGCCTAAAAGCGGTGTGGCAATCAAGTGCAACGCAAACCACGGCAAGCACATCAATTTTAAGGACGCACTTGCAAAGTCGTGCAACTCTGCATTTGCCCAAATTGCCATTGAACTCGGTCAGGAAAAACTTGCAACCACCGCAAAGGAACTCGGTATCGGCTCTGCCGTAACCGTCAGCGGAACAATTGATTCTTATGCAGGACATTTCGACACAACCGACAAAATCAAACTCGGTGTTGACGCTCTCGGTTGGACAGGCATCGGTCAGGGTAATACCCGAATTGCGCCGATAACTATGCTCCGTATTGTGTCAGCTGTTGCCAACGGTGGAAATGCCGTTTCGTTCAATATTGTTGATTCTCTTGCAAATCAGGCAGGCAAGGCACTCGACTTCACTTTGCCGAGCAATCAGCTTTCCATGATGAACTCCGATGTTGCGGCAAAACTCAAGGAAATGATGCGCTATAATGTCACAAATCACTATGGCGAAAGCAGATATAAAGGGCTTAATCTCTGCGCAAAATCAGGCACGGCGCAGATTGACAGCAACGAAAATCACAACATTGCGTGGTTTGTCGGCTTTATGGACGACAGCGAGCATCCGTATGCCTTTGTTGTGGTTATCGAAAACGGAAATTCAGGCTCACAAACGGCAGGCCCTGTTGCAAAACGAGTCCTCACAAAGCTTGTTGAATCGGAATAATCATAACAACTTCAACATTCGCATATAATCCTTTGGTGATAATATGCGAATGTTAACTTTTAAACTAAAACCCAAAACTGCGTTCGGTCTGATTCTTCTCCTGACGGGAGTAATCGTAATTCTTGTGACCTTTGTCGGCAATCATCCGGCAAAACCTGCTTCAAAATTGCAGACGGTTTCGTGCAAAACAGCCGAGGAACGAGTGAATTATATCAATTCTCTTGGCTACAAAACCGATTCTTGCGAGGAAAGCAAGGAGATAATCATTCCGCAAAAATTCAACGAAGTGTACAATAAATACAACGAAATTCAAAAACAGCAGAATCTTGATTTGACCGCCTACAAGGGCAAAACTGCTGTGATGTACACATATCATATTACAAATTACGGCGACAACGACAATGTTATTGCCAACCTGATTGTCCTTGACGGCGAGCTTATCGGCGCAGATTTGTGCGATACCTCGGCGGACGACGGATTTTTGGTAGCACTTAATGACAAGACTTGACAAAATTTTATCCATACAACTTAATATTTCACGCACCGACGCCAAAACACTGCTCAAAAAAGGCAGGGTTTCGGTCAATGGCACGGTCACAAAAACGGCAGACACCAAGTGCGCCGACAGCGACATTGTCACGGTTGACGGCGAGCAAATTGCGTACTCAAAATTTGTCTATATTATGATGAATAAACCGCAGGGCGTGATTTCCGCATCTGACGGCAAGGGCGAAAAAACCGTGGTCGACTTGCTCCCCGATGATATGAAAAGGCGAGGACTTTTTCCTGCCGGCAGACTTGACAAAGACACAACCGGCTTTGTTTTGCTCACGGATGACGGCGAGTTCGCTCATTCGATTTTGTCACCGTCAAAGCATATCGACAAAACCTATGTTGCCTGTCTTGACAAGCCGATTACCGCAGAATTGGTCGAGGATTTCAGGGGCGGAATGACCCTCAACGGCGAAAAATTGCTTGAAGCCGAGGTCACCCCGATTGACGGCGATTTGACCGTCTGCAAAGTTGTGCTCAGGCAGGGTCTGTACCATCAGGTCAAGCGGATGTTCAAAAAGCACGGCATAACCGTCACCGCACTTGACCGTGTAAAAATGGGCAATTTGTCGCTCGATTCCTCTCTCAAACTGGGCGAAAGTCGATATTTGACCGCCGAAGAGCTTGATTTGATTTGCGGTAAATAGTGGTTTTGGGGCGTTCAAAACACAATATATTGTGTATTATGTAAACTGTTAGTCAAATAGCACAAAATTTATAAAAATATTTGGTAAAAAGGTTGCAAATTCGTCAAACCTCTTGTATAATATATACAACAGGTTTGATATTTTTTTGTGCAGTATTTGAATGTGTTGCACTTTGGAGGAGTTTTTATGCCTAACAGATTATTCCAAACTATAATTAATCAAATGCGTGATGCAACGGACAGAACCATCGGCGTTGTTGACGATACTGGCTCTGTCATTTCGTGCAGTGAACTCGGTCTTATCGGCGAGTCACGCAAGGGCGTAGTTGCAGCAGGCGTTTTCAGCGGTGCGCATGTTTGTGTTGACACCTGCACATACAAGGCTTTCGGTGATGAAGTTCATCCTGAATATGCTTGTTTTGTTGATGGCACGGACGAAACCGCACGCCGTTATGTGTCAATCATTGCGGTTGCACTCGACCAAATCAAAAAGAATAATGATGAAAAGTTTGACCGTTCAAACTTCATCAAAAATGTAATTCTCGACAATATTCTTCCGGGCGATATCTACATCAAATCCCGTGAGCTTCGCTTCAACAACGATGCCACAAGGGTTGTGTTCATCATCCGAGTTGCGGAGCACACAGATGTTTCCGTCTTTGATGTTGTGCAAAATTTCTTTCCGGACAAAACAAAGGACTTCGTCATCAGCATCAGCGAAACCGACATTGCACTTGTCAAGGAAGTTCGCCCAAATGTTGATTCAAAGGATTTGGAGAAGCTTGCGCAGTCTATTTGCGACACACTTTCAACCGAGTTCTATTGTCAGGCTGTTGTAGGCATCGGCACTTGCGTAACAGGCATCAAGGACCTTGCAAAATCTTTCAAGGAAGCACAGGTTGCACTTGAAGTTTCCAAGGTTTTCGATAATGAAAAAACTATCATCAACTACGATAATTTGGGCATCGCTCGTCTTATTTATCAGCTTCCGACAACTCTTTGCGAGATGTTCCTCAAGGAAGTGTTCAAAAAGGGCAGTATCGAGTCGCTCGACCAGGAAACTTTGTTCACCATTCAAAAGTTCTTTGACAATAATCTCAATGTTTCCGAAACTTCAAGAAAGCTCTTTGTTCACAGAAACACACTTGTTTACCGTCTTGAAAAAATCAAGAAGCTCACAGGCCTTGATTTGAGAGAGTTTGACGACGCAATCGTGTTCAAAGTAGCACTTATGGTTAATAAATATCTTGACTCTACTCCAATAAAGTATTAATATATAATATATACCTATTATA
>CABQCC010000067.1 GCA_902462495.1 uncultured Eubacterium sp.
GGCATCAAAGGATATTGCTTCGTCAATTCGTTTTTTGGACAATCTCGGTGTTGACACAATCATTGTCGGCAGAGGCGGCGGCTCAATCGAAGATTTGTGGGCGTTCAATACCGAAGAAGTAGCCGATGCGGTATATAATTGCAAAACTCCGATTATTTCCGCTGTCGGTCACGAAACGGATTTTACCATCTGCGATTTTGTTGCGGATTTGCGAGCACCGACTCCGAGTGCAGCGGCAGAACTTGCCGTGCCGGATATAAACAACGAATTTGTCAACCTTCAAGGACTTGAAATGATGCTTGAAAAAAATATTGAAAGCATTGTTCAAGGCGAGGAAGCAAGACTTGATTATATTATGAAAACATCTCCGCTTGCCGATATTGACAAGCTGTTTGATTTTCATTCTTCAATCATAGAAAATTATCAAAAGACTATCGGTCTTTATTTTGAGAATATTTTAAAGAGCAAGGCATACGATTTACAGAAAAATTCAGCTATGCTTGACGCTCTCAGTCCGCTTGCCGTTATCGGCAGAGGATACACTATAACAGAAAAAGACGGCGCTGTGCTGACCGATGTAAATAATATCAATGTCGGCGACAGCATTGTAACAAGGCTAAAGAACGGAACATTGGTTTCCGCAATAACAGAGGTTAACGCTGATGGTAACTAAAAAAGAAATGACATACGAACAGGCAATTTCCAGACTTGAAGAAATTGTTTCAATATTAGAAAAAAACGAGGTTTCTCTTGATGAAGCTTTGGGACTTTTTGAGGAGGGCACAAGGCTCACTTCATTTTGTGCCGACAAACTCAAAAACGCAAAGGCAAAAATCACAGAGATTAATAAGGAGTAAATAATGTTTACAGTTGATTTAGAAAACCAACTTGAGCAGTACAGCAAAGAAGTTTCGCAGAATTTGGTGGAGTTTTTGCCGAATGCAAATGACGGTCAGGCTCAGGTTGTTAAGGCTATGAGATATTCTTTGCTCAACGGCGGCAAAAGATTAAGACCGATTTTTGTTCTTGAATTTTGCAAGATGTGCGGCGGAGATGTCCAAAAAGCAATGGCGTATGCTTGTGCAATCGAATACATACATACATACTCTCTCATCCACGATGATTTGCCGTGTATGGATGATGACGATATGAGGAGAGGCAATCCGTCTTGCCACAAAATGTATGGCGAGGCTACTGCGCTTTTGGCAGGTGACGCACTTCTCACCCATGCATTCGAGATTTGCGCAGGTGCAGATTTTGACGACACAAAAAATGCGACTGCTGTCAGCCTTTTGGCACAGAATGCAGGTGTCGGAGGAATGATTGGCGGTCAGGTTATCGATTTGAAATACGAAGCTTGCGACCCAACCGTTTCAGAAATTTTGACTGTTCACAAATTGAAAACAGGCGCACTTATTTCGGCGGCTTGCTTGCTCGGTTGCATTGCAGGTGATGCAGATGACGAAAAAATCGCACTTGCTTCAAAATACGCATATCTCATCGGCACAGCTTTTCAAATTAAAGATGATTTGCTTGATATTTACGGTGATGAGCAAAAACTCGGCAAGCATATAGGTTCGGATGCAGAAAATGACAAAACAACCTATGTTACCCTTGTCGGTGCCGAAAAAGCACAAAAGGATGTTGAAACTCTCACAGCTTCGGCAGTCGAGATTTTGCAGAATTTTGATAACAACGAATTTATGGTGGCACTTTCAAATTATCTCACCACCAGAGAAAACTGAGCACTTCGCTCATAGAAAAGAGTTGAGCTTATGTCGTATCTTGAGAATGTCAATTCTCCAAAGGATATAAAAAAACTTAATATTGACGAGCTTGACGCACTGTGTGAGGAAATCAGAGAATTGATGATAGAAACCGTGTCAAAAAACGGAGGTCATTTGGCATCCAATTTGGGTGCGGTTGAATTGACCGTTGCGATGCACAAGGTCTTTAATTCACCGAGCGACCAATTCGTTTTTGATGTTGGTCATCAGTGCTATACTCATAAGATACTTACGGGCAGAAAGGACAGCTTTTCCACCTTGCGTACAGAGGGAGGAATCAGCGGATTTACCCGGCCTTGCGAAAGTAATCACGATATTTTTTCATCAGGACATTCGTCAACCTCGATTTCAGCCGCTATCGGTCTTGCAAAGGCAAAAACGCTTAATGGCGACAAAGGCAAGGTTATTGCGGTTATCGGTGACGGTGCGTTGACAGGCGGTCTTGCTTATGAGGCACTCAATAATGCAGGCAATGAGCATAACAATCTTATTGTTATATTAAATGATAATAATATGTCTATAAGTGACAATGTCGGCTCTATGGCAAAGAATTTGAACCATATCCGCATTTCACCAAAATATTTTACTTTTAAATCTAAAATTCAGCACGCACTTTCCAGAATGCCGAAAATCGGCGCACAGGTTCAAAGACTGATTACTATAACCAATACAAAAATCAGGAAAATACTTTATCATTCAACAATGTTTGAGGATTTGGGCTTTAGATATTACGGACCTATTGACGGTCACGATTTGGAAAGTCTTATTGATGTTTTGACGGTTGCAAAGGCGCATAACAACAGCGTGCTTATTCATGTCAACACCTTAAAAGGCAAAGGTTATGAGTTCGCCGAAAAAAATCCGTCAAAGTTCCACGGAATCGGAAAATTTGATATTGAAACAGGCGAACTGCTTTCGTCAGGCGAAAATTATTCTTCTGTTTTCGGCAACTATCTTTGCGAACTTGCAAAGAAAGATAGGAGGATTTGTGCAATAACCGCCGCTATGAGCACCGGCACGGGACTTGTTGATTTTTCATATAAGTATCCCGAGAGATTTTTTGATGTAGGTATTGCGGAGGAACACGCCGTGACCTTTTCATCGGGTCTTGCAAAGAATGGTATGATTCCGTTTTTTGCCGTGTATTCAACATTTCTTCAAAGGTCGTATGACCAACTTGTGCACGATGTTGCAATGCAGGACTTAAAGGTTATTTTCGGCATTGACCGTGCAGGTTTTGTCGGCGAGGACGGCGAGAGTCATCAGGGTGTTTTTGACACGGCTTATCTTATGAGCGTGCCAAATCTTTCGGTGCTTGCTCCGTCATCATTTGATGAACTTCGTGAAATGATGTATCAGGCTGCGTACAGAGAAAATCACGCTGTCGCAATTCGCTATCCGAGAGGCGGTCAAGGCAAAATTATTGACGGCTACAAATACGAGCGTGCGGATTTTGACACTTTCGGTGATACCGATGCAGAAAAATGTGTTGTCAGCTACGGCAAGGAATTTTTGAATGTTTATGATGCACTCGGCGAACTTGACAATACGTTTGCAATAAAACTCAATAGAATTAAACCTATCAATCCGAATGTGCTTGACCTCTTGAAGAATGTCAAAACCGTCTTTTTCTTTGAAGAAGGCATAAAGTCAGGCGGTGTAGGTGAGTGCTTCGGCTCAATGCTTGCAGAAAGTGATGTAACGGCAAAATTCCGCCACATCTGTATTGAGGATGAATTCATCAAGCAGGCAAGCGTTGACAGTCAGTTGAAAAAATACAGACTCGACAGGGAGTCAATAATTGATATAGTAAATCAGGATTAATTATGCAAAAGAAAACAAGACTTGATGTTGCCGTATTTGAGCAGGGCTATGCTCCGAGCAGAGAAAAAGCCAAGGCTATAATTATGGCAGGTATAGTATATGTAAACAATCAAAAGGTGGACAAGGCAGGCTTTGAACTCAAAGAGGGCGATGTTCTTGAAGTCAGAGGCAAAACGCTTCAGTATGTGTCACGAGGCGGTTTAAAACTCGAAAAGGCTATGCAGAAATTTCCTATAACCCTTGATGGCAAGGTTTGTATGGATGTCGGCGCTTCAACAGGCGGCTTTACCGATTGTATGCTCCAAAACGGTGCCGTAAAGGTTTATTCCGTTGATGTCGGTTACGGTCAACTTGCGTGGAAGCTTCGCACAGATGAACGAGTTGTCAACCTTGAACGAACAAATTTCAGATATGCAACCCGTGAACAAATCCCCGATGAAGTGGATTTTGCATCGGTTGATGTATCGTTTATCTCTCTCAAACATATTTTGCCGAATTTGAACACGCTTCTTGCATCGGACGGACAGGCAGTTTGCCTTATTAAACCGCAGTTTGAGGCAGGCAAGGAAAAAGTCGGCAAAAAGGGCGTTGTCAGAGATTTGAATGTTCATCTTGAAGTTGTAGAAAATGTAATCAATCTTGCTCTTGAAAACGGCTTTAGCGTTATGGGACTCCAGTTTTCTCCAATCAAAGGCCCTGAGGGCAACATTGAATATTTGATTTATCTCAACAAGTCGCAAGAACCTGTTGTTTCGGATGATGTAAACGCAAAAGAACTTGTAAATATGTCACACACAGAACTTGATAAGTAGGTGAGAAAATGAAAATTGCGATTTTTCCTAATGTATATAATAAGGATGTTTCCAAACTGACCGACCAAATTGTCGCAGTCCTTTTTCAACTCGGTATTCAGGTTGAAATTGCAAAATGCAACAAGGATATTGAGGACATTTCAAAGCCTCTTTTTGCCAACCAGGAAGAACTTATCAAAAGAAATGATATTATGATTGCTGTCGGCGGTGACGGAACAACGCTTAATATTGCAAAATCATCTGCATTGCATGACAAACTGACTCTTGGCATAAACGCAGGCAGACTCGGTTTTATGAGCGGACTCGAAAGAGATGAACTTGCCCTTTTAAAATGTCTTTCAACCGGCGATTATGAGGTTGAAGAGCGTATGATGATTCGTGCGGTTGTCACCGATAAAAACGGCGTGCAAAGTGAATATCAATGCCTTAATGATGCTGTTATTTCAAGAGGCGATCTTGCAAGACTTATTGATATTTCCGTTATGTGCGGCGGCAGACTTGTGTCGGATAATAGGGCTGACGGAATGATTTTTTCAACTCCGACAGGTTCAACCGCATATTCAATGGCAGCAGGCGGACCTGTTGTCAGCCCGGATAATTCATGCGTTGTGGCAACTCCGATTTGCCCACATTCATTAATCAATCGAAGTATTGTTTTTTCACCTGATAAAACACTTGAAATTTCCGTGATTAACGATAGGAATAACAATGCTTATCTCTCGATAGACGGCAAGGAGTCCATTCCTATTGATGAGGAAACAAAAATCACTATTTCAAAATCGTCTTATACAGCTAAGCTGATTAAGATTAAACCCGATAATTTTTACGAAATTCTCAATAAAAAATTGCTCGAAAGGAGAATTTTACCTTGAAAAAAAGAAGACAGGCAAAAATTATAGAGCTTATTACACAAAATGAGATTGAAACGCAAGAGGAACTTCAGGATATGCTCAACAGCTTCGGTTTTGAAGTTACTCAAGCAACCATATCCCGTGATATAAAGGAACTCCGACTTGTAAAGGAGTTGTCATCAAAGGGCAGATATGTCTATTCAACAGGCAAAAAAAGTGCCGATAATATTGCTCACAGAGTCGGCGGAATTTTTAACGAAACAATTATCAGCATTGATTTTGCAATGAATATTATTGTAATCAAATGCTTTTCAGGTATGGCAAATGCCGCCTGTGCCGCAATTGATTCAATGAACCACGGTGAAATCCTCGGCACTATTGCAGGTGACGATACTATTTTTATTCTTTGCAGAAGCGAGGAAATTGCTTCACAGTTTACAGACAAATTGAGGGCTATGTTAAATGCTTAAAACTTTGAGTATCGAAAATATTGCTGTTATCGAAAAGGCAGAAATAGAATTTTCAAACGGCTTCAATGTCCTGACCGGTGAAACCGGTGCGGGTAAATCCATTGTTGTCGATTCTATCAATGCAATTTTAGGTGAGCGAACATCAAAAGAACTTGTCCGTGCGGGCAGCCAAAACGCTCTTGTCACAGCATATTTTGAAGATATAAACAAAGAAGTTGAACAAAAACTTAATGAATTTGACCTGCCTTGTGATGATGACGGTGCTCTTGTTCTTTCAAGAAAAATCTCCGCACAGGGCAAATCAACTTGCAGGATTAACGGCAGCGTTTGCACCGTTTCAATGCTCAAAGAGGTTGGCAATCTTCTTGTCAATATCCATGGCCAGCACGACAGTCAAACCTTGCTTAATGCCGATTATCACTATAAATTTGTTGATATGTACGGCTCTCTTGACGGTATTCTTGATGAATATAAGCAGTCGTTTAGACAGCTTTTGTCGGTCAGAAAGCAGTTGAAGGCTTTGACCTTGGACGCTGATGAACGAGACAGACAGATTGAACTTTTGGATTATCAAATCAAGGAACTTTCCGATGCCGAAATTAAGGTTGGTGAATGGGACGAACTCAAAAAACGCAAAAATATTATTTTGAATTCTCAAACTCTTTTGCAGTCGCTCAATTCTGCATTATCGGCGTTTAACGGCAGTGATGAGTATTCCGGTATTTCAACTTTGCTTTCAACAGCGGTTAAGGAAATCGGCTCTGTTTCGGATGTTGACAGCGATATAAAGAATGTTTACGACAAGGCGGAAGCGCTCAATGACAGCGTAGAGGTTGTAAAAGATGCCTTGCTTGATAAGATTAACAGCATTGAATTTGAACCCGAAGAACTTAACAGAATAGAAGAACGGCTTGATTTGTACTATACTTTTTCAAATAAGTATGGCGAAACCGAACAAGATATGCTATACTATCTTGATGAAGCTGTAAAAAAACGAACAGCGTTTGAAAACTCCGAGGAGGAACTTGAAAAACTTAATGTTCGGTATGACGAGATTTTTAATCAAACCGTTGCACTTGCACAAAAACTTACCGATTTGAGAAAATCAACGGCTGAAAAGCTTGGAAACGAAATTTGCAAACAACTTGAATTTTTGGATATGCCTAAAATTAAGTTTACTACTTCGTTCGAAAAGGGCAATTTGTCGGCTAACGGCTGGGATAAGATTGAATTCCTTATTGCAACCAATGTCGGTGAAGCGGCAAAGCCTCTTTCAAAAATCGCTTCGGGTGGTGAACTTTCAAGAATCATGCTTGCCATCAAGAGTATTATTGCTCAAAAAGACAGCATCGACACTCTGATTTTTGACGAGATTGATACGGGCGTCAGCGGTAAGGCGAGCAGAAAAATCGGCTTAAAATTGAAAGAACTCGGTGCATTCACACAGGTTATTTGTGTCACTCATTCCGCACAGATTGCTTCTGTCGCCGACAGTCATTTTCTTATTGAAAAGAATGTAGAAAACGATAGGACATATACCAATGTCACCGTTCTTGATTATGACGGCAGAAAGAACGAACTTGCAAGAATTATGGGCGGTATAAATGCTACCGAATCATTGCTGAAATCGGCGGAGGAATTGCTTAATAATTATGGGAATTAATGTGGAGCAAAAGGTAAAAAACGGCACATGTGTTGTTTTGCCGGCTTGATTTGTAATATATAATTTTTTTTTTTGGAGGATATATAAATGGGAGTTTATGAAGAACTCGTTGAGCGTGGACTTATCGCTCAGGTAACAGATGAAGAACATATCAGAGAGCTTGTAAATAACGGTAAGGCAGTATTCTATATCGGATTTGACCCAACTGCCGATTCACTTCATGTCGGTCACTTTATGGCACTTACACTTATGAAGCGACTTCAACAAGCAGGCAATAAGCCTATCGCTCTTATCGGTGGCGGCACTGCAATGATTGGCGACCCGTCGGGCAGAACCGATATGCGTCAAATGATGACAAAGGAAACTATCAATCACAACTGCGAATGTTTCAAAAAGCAGATGTCAAGATTTATCGACTTCGGCGAGGGCAAGGCTATGATGGTTAACAATGCCGATTGGCTTCTTGACCTTAACTATATCGAGGTGCTTCGTGAGGTTGGCGCTTGCTTCAGCGTAAACAGAATGTTGAACGCAGAGTGCTATAAGCAAAGAATGGAAAAGGGACTTTCATTCCTTGAATTCAACTATATGATTATGCAGTCATACGACTTCTATGCTCTGTACCAAAAGTACGGTTGCAATCTCCAATTCGGCGGTGACGACCAGTGGAGCAATATGATTGGCGGTATGGAACTTATCCGCAGAAAACTCGGCAAAGAAGCGAATGCTATGACTATAACACTTCTCACCAACTCCGAGGGTAAGAAGATGGGCAAAACTCAAAAGGGCGCTGTTTGGCTTGATGCGGAAAAAACAACTCCTTGTTTTTGAACCACTACGGTTATTGCGAAAAATATGTTTTTGAC